>PUMO01000147.1 GCA_003551405.1 Mollicutes bacterium
CGATATTGAAACTGTAGACGCTTAAGCAGTGCACGCATTGGCGAGTTGGCCGGATGGGTATCCACTTTGATTGATTCATAGCCCCAGGTTTTCATCATGTTGATCGCATAATCAAACATTGCGGTGCCAAGTCCCAACTTTTGATAATCAGGATCAATCATCAAGCGGTGCACGACTAAGGCGTGGTTTCTTGACCACGTCACATCGCGGTAACTTTCTTCGTTTTCCTTATATAGGGCCATCACACCACTGATCACACCATCATCGTCATATACATAAAGGCGCTCATGGGTGACGTCGTCAAAAAAATGTGGCTTTCTAGGATAAGAAAATTGCCACTGGTGGAGGTTATTTTTATGCATGAAATCAATCGTTTTGACGCTTAAAGCATCGATTGCATCCAAGTCATGTTTTGTGGCTAAACGTATCATAGGCTCACCTTTTAGTTAATCATCGCATTCATTATACACTGCTCGCGTTGGTTACGCAATTCAAAGTCTGCCACAAAAAAAGTCAACCATCTCCAAAATGGAATGGTTGACTCATCACGCAGGAAAAATTATTCGGGATATACCGAAGCGCGTTTCTTGTCGCGGCCGTGCCGTTCAAAACGTACCACGCCATCGATTTTGCTAAATAGTGTATCATCGCCACCGATGCCGACATTGGCACCTGGATGCACCTTGGTGCCGCGTTGACGGTAAATGATGCTTCCTGCTTTCGCAAATTGGCCATCGGCGCGCTTAGCACCTAGACGCTTGGATTCGCTGTCGCGACCGTTTTTGGTTGAACTAACACCTTTTTTGGATGCCATTAGTGGTTGAAATTGAAGTTCAAATAACATGGGTTCTCACCTCCAGAGTGTGAATACGTTTAAGAATTATTGTTTGATGCCTGTGATTTCAAGTTTAGTGTAGGGTTGTCTGTGGCCTTGTTTACGGCGATAGTTTTTCTTAGGCTTATATTTAAACACAAGAATTTTGCGTTGTTTACCGTGTTTAACCACTTTAGCCTCAACTTTCGCATTCGCCACAGTCGGGTTGCCGACGGTTAGTTTTTCACCGCCAACGAGCAATACGTTGTCAAAAGTAACCGTGTCGCCTTCATTGGCTTCGAGTTTTTCAACATAGACTTCCTGGCCTTCAGTAACGCGTAGTTGCTTACCGCCCGTTTCAATAACTGCGTACATGCTTGAGCACCTCCTCATTCAGTAAGACTCGCCATAAGGGTGACAGCGTTGCTGTGCTTCTTAAACCCACTCTGTGCGGTATGCTGCTAAGCGAGTTAATCATACCATTTCACTCCATGAATGTCAATGGCTTCACCCGCGCAAGCAATCTTGATTATTATACATAGTTTTGCAATGTAAGTAAAGAAAAAAATCAATCGATTTCACCGTGTTCACGCATGGAATAATACCGGCCCCGACCAATGATGATGTGATCGAGAACATTAATGTGCATAAGCGTCCCAGCCTTAATGATTGCGCGCGTCATCGTGAGGTCGCTTTCTGAAGGGCTCGGGTCACCGGAAGGGTGATTGTGGACCAATATGACACTGGCTGCGGAATGGTTGACCGCATGCTTAAAGACCTCACGCGGGTGGACGATCGCTGAATCCAGTCCGCCCACAAACAATTGCTCACGGTGAATAATCTGTGCCTTTGTATTTAAATAAATTGCTGAGAACACTTCTTGTCTCAAATGTTCCACATGCGGCCGCATAAATTGAAATATTGCTTTGGGATTATCCACAAGCACCTGATTGGGCACTTGTTCTTCATACATGCGCCGTCCAAGTTCCAACGCCGCAATCAACTGAATCGATTTAACCTCACCCAACCCACGAATCTTCGCAAGTTCATGGACGGGTGTGGCATTGATGGCACCAATACTTTTAAATTGTCTGTATACATCCCCTGCAATTTCGATGACATTGCGGTGCTTGGTGCCTGTGCGAAGAATGATCGCAATCAGTTCACTGGTTGATAACGCCTGTTTGCCTTGTTTTTTTAGACGCTCCCTTGGTCGTTCGGTTTGCGGCATTTCTTTAATCAACATAAAACCCACCTCTTTCAGAATGATAATTCTAAATTGGGTGGGCAATTGCTTAAAGAAGTTCCATGATTTTTTTGTGGGCTTTAGACATGGCCCCTTGAAAATTATAAGGATTCACCATCCCGTTGATGGGTTGATATAAGGGGACATGATAAACATGCATGGTCCAAATTTTATGGGTGAATACATGGTTAACCGTATTTAAAAATTTAGCGTGCTCAAACGTTTGGTTTGTCTCGCGCTTTAAGGTTTCAAGCATTTGTTTACTTTGAATCATGGGAAATTCCCACATTCCTGCAAGCAGTCCTTTTTCGGGGCGTTTCACCATGTAGTAAGACCCTGCGTAATCTAATACATACACATCGTAGGTTTCTTGGGTTTTGGCTTTGGCTTTTTGAATGACAGGAAATTCTGACTGTCTATTTTGTTTGTATGCGAAACAGTGTTCATTTAACGGACACGTTTCACACAAAGGGTCTTTTTTACAGACAAGTGCACCAAGCTCCATCATGGCTTGCGTAAAAATGCGTGGTTCACTTTGATTCATCAAGGGTTGAAGGGATGCTTCAACCCTGCGCATGGATTTAGTGCGTTTAGCATCTTCATCAAAAAGTGTTAAACGGCTTACCACACGCATAACATTGCCATCAACAGCGACTGAGGGTTGATTAAATGCAATGGAATGAATGGCACGCGCGGTATAACGGCCAATGCCTTTTAACGACTCAATGGTTTTAAGATTGCTTGGAAAGATGCCGTCATATTGTTCTTTGAGAGTGGTTGCTGTTGCATGCACATAACGAGCGCGCGAATAATAACCAAGCCCCTCCCAATATTTTAAAACCTCTTCCTCACTGGCCCTGGCAACATCCAAAATGGTAGGAAACCGTTCGATGAAGCGTTCATAATAAGGAATCATTGTTGCGACCTGGGTTTGTTGGAGCATCAATTCGCTTAAGAAGATTTTATAAGGATCGTGGGTGGTTCTGAAAGGTAATTGGCGGGCATTCTTTTCATACCATTGCGTTAATTTTTGTGCAATGGCTGTTGGATTGTCAAATGATTTCAAGCATAAGCCTCCTAAAGCATGGGTTCAGTAAAACGCGTAAAAAGTCCAACAAAACGGATCGCAATCCTTTGATACCAAGGGGTGGTTTGTGCTGGAACGTCGCCTTCGATGCGCTCACCGGTTTCATCAACTTCCAAACTGTCGCGTAAATATGAATCGATGACATTGCTTAATTCGTGGTTAAAGTCTTCACCGTAAATAATCATAACACTTTCTGTTGACAGGGTGGTGCTCCTTGGGTCCAAATTGAACGATCCAATCACACTGATATCATCACCAAACATCATGGTTTTTGCATGCAGTGAATGAGTTCCATGATATTCATAAAGGGTCGTGGCCTCTGCCAAGGATTCTTTCACACGTGCATACCCACTCATCGCAAACACATTGGGTGAGATGGCGGGGCTATTGGTCAAAAGGGTAACATCCGCATCCGGGTTACTCGGTAAATGACTGCGCATCAAAGGTGAAAATGCGATATAAGGGGATTGGACAAACCATTCATCGCGTTCACTGGCGACATCAACCAGGGTATCGAGGACGACGGGGTCTTTGTGCCAGCGTGTCAAAGGACCATGCACAAATGTTGCATTATCGACCGTAATCATTTCTTCTTTAATCACATCATCAAGATAATTGGTGATATTATTCTCTTCACGGTATTCCGTGTATGCGTCGCGCATGGACGCACGGGCATCTTCATTTCTGAATGTATTGCGATGATTTTTCTCATAACTGTATGTATGGTTAAAAAGCGTATCATAATACGCATTCATTGATTGAACGGTTGGATGCGCCGCACCATCGCCCATAATTAACACATCCCTGTCATGCGTCTTATAATCATCGGCCCCTGTATGATAATAGCGATCACCGATATTGCGTCCACCAATAATGCCATAAGCATCATCAACCATAATCAGCTTATCATGCAAGCGGTTTTGAATGGTGTGGGGCAATAACGGGTTAAACCGTTCATAAAAACGAAAATTGATATTGTCATGTGCCATGATGGCCTCATAGTAAACGCGTGAATCGCGGGTTTGATAATAAAAGACATCGTCCAAAATGATATTGACACTCACGCCTTCATCCGCTTTTTCAAGCAAAGCACCAAAAAAGAGATCGCGACTTTCGCCACCGTGAATCGTGTAATAGGAAATGTTTATGCTTTCTTCAGCATTTTCTATTAACGTTAAACGAGAATCGAGTGACGTTTCAAATTCATCTAGCACATAAGCATAGGTCTTAACATCATTAGGGGTTAGCATTTCCTCAACATCATAGCTTATGTCACTTTCAATAACAATCGGCAAATTAAAAATATAGGCACCAAAAATAAGTGCATATAAAATGAATACACCCATGACATGACCGATGACTTTAAAAGGTTTACGCATGTTACACCCCCTAATCTAAGGCTATTGTATCATAACTCTTAAAACGCATAATAAAAAACAGCACGAAAATGTGCTGTTATTTGGAAGGTAAGAATTTTGAGCGAATCCTGCTGATGAAATAAAAGGAGCCCGTTACAAGCGTAATCCCTTCATAAGGAACATAAAGCAAATGATTTTCAAGGGTTTCAAGGTCAGGTATCACCTTTTTGTTAGTGTACGAAACATAATTGGAAAGTGTTTCCGCTTTGGCGCTGCGACCATAAGGAATCTCGCTTAATATAACTTCATCCGCAATCGTTTCAATTTGTGCAAGCATCGCTTTATAATCTTTATCCGCCATGACCGCAAAAACAATCCGGCAACGTTGGTCGGGATAAAGGTTCTTGAGTGTTTTGAGAGACGCTTCCATACCTAGAACATTATGGGCGCCATCCATAATGAGCCCCGGTTTTACATGTTCGAATCGTCCAGGCATTCGTGCGTTTCTAAGCCCGCGTTTCACTGCGTTGTCATCAATCGTAAACCCTTGATGAACATTTAAGATATGCGCCGCTTGAATGACGGTGAGGGCATTGTTGATTTGATGTTCACCCTGCATGCCCAGTGTATAGGTTTCATTGTTGTAA
Organism: Mollicutes bacterium; assembly: GCA_003551405.1. GTDB lineage: Bacteria > Bacillota_I > Bacilli_A > Izemoplasmatales > Izemoplasmataceae > B1SED10-225. The sequence continues at coordinate 5,153 of PUMO01000147.1, forward strand.
ATAAAGGTTACGTACGGGACAGATGCTTTGTTGGTCAGGGGAAATTCATTGACCAAATAAAGCTTAGACCCCATTTCGTTTGTACGCGAATTAAATTGTTGATAGAGTGATTTTTGTGTAATGCCGGTAATAAGCGGAACGCCCGGTTTAACGATGCCAAGCTTGTTATCGGCGATGCTTGAAA
>PUMO01000187.1 GCA_003551405.1 Mollicutes bacterium
ATATCAATATTCATTGAATAACACTTTCAATCGTCATTCTCTTTTTTTAGCTCGTGGATGCGCGTTTAAGTAATTTCTTTTTATATCTTCATTGGATATGGAGGTATATATTTGTGTACTAGATATATGCGCATGCCCCAACATTTCTTGAACACTTCTTAAATCTGCTCCTTTACTGAGCATGTGGGAAGCGAATGTATGTCTGAGGGTATGGGGCGATAGCTTTGTGTGTTGATCAGCCTGCATAATAATCTGTTTTAAAATATAAGCAACGCCTCGCCCTGTGAGTGGTCGCCCACGCACATTCACAAACACCGTTTTATGCTGAAGCTGTTTCATCAGGTTTTTACGTGTGGTAATCAAATAATCGCGCAACACTTCAACCAGTGGTTCACCCAAGGGAACGTAGCGTTCCTTTGCGCCCTTCCCGCGCACCAAAACAACGCGTTCATCCAGTCTCAAGTCGCTCAGTTTCATGCTTGTAAGCTCACTGACACGCAGGCCACAGTCATAAAGCGTCGAAAGCAGTGCGTAATCACGTTTCCCTTTATCACTCGCACGGTCAATCGAAGAAAAAAGACTGTCCAGTTCTTCAGGATAAATGAATTTAGGAAGGGTTTTATTCGCTTTGGGCGCTTTGACTTCCAAAAAAGGATGGGTATCCATCAACCCGTCTTCCATTAAAAAATAATAAAATGTACGCAGCGTTGAAATATGACGCGCAACCGTCGCAGGGCTATATTTTTCAGCTAACTCACTGACATAAAACTTTGCAATGCGGCGTGAGACGTCTAAAAAACCGCCAAAATCTTCACGTTTCAAAAATGCATCAAACATCATGATGTCATTTCTGTAGGCGGTGGCGGTTTGTTTTGAATATCGCTTAACGGCACTCAAATGATCGTAAAAAAGTTGAATCAGATTATTTTCACTCATTGAAGGCCTCCTTGAAACGTCGAAGTGCGTTGATGGCACGTTCACCGTAAAGACGTTTACGGTCTTTTTTTCTGTGTTTTCCTTCAAGTGGCGGGACTAAGCCAAAGTTCGCGTTCATTGGTTGAAAATTTTTGGCATTGGCGTTTGCCAAATAATCGGCCTGCGCACCAAGAATGGTTTCAACAGGAAAAATGGCAGGGGATTCATTTTGTAACTGTCTTGCCATATTAACCGCAGCTACAAGACCGCTACCTGTACTTTCAACATACCCTTCAACCCCGCTGAGCTGTCCCGCAATATAAACATCAGCACGCGTTTTGGTCTGGTATGTCGCATGCAAATGGTTTGGAGCCTTGATAAAACTGTTTTTATGCATGACGCCATAGCGGACAATCTCAGCATTTTCTAACCCGGGAATCATTTGAATGAGGCGTTTTTGTTCACCAAACTTAAGCTGAGTCTGAAAACCGACAAGATTATACATCGTTTCTCGTGCATCGTCTTTTCTCAGTTGAATGACTGCATAAGGCTTATGATTGTCATCTCGTTCAAGCCCGACAGGTTTCATTGGACCAAAGCGAAGCGTATCTTTTCCGCGCTGTGCCATGCTTTCAACAGGCATGCAGCCTTCAAAAACATTTTTTTCAAATTCACGCATCATGACGCCTTCGCCTTTCATCATATATTCATAAAAGGCATCGTAAGCTTCCTTGTCCATGGGACAATTAATATAGTCGCCTTCACCGCTCGTTTCATAACGGTTTTTGTAATAACACACATTCATATCAATGCTATCCTTCGTAACTATCGGTGCGACGGCATCAAAAAAATGCAGTGCATCATCACTCAAAAAGGACTGTAAGGATTCACTAAATTTGCTTGAACTGAGCGGCCCACTCGCAATGATCGTCGGACCCTTTGGAATAGTGGTCACTTCACGGCGGGTAATTGACACATTCTCCATGTTTTCAAGCGTGTCCGTAATCACACTAGAAAACATTTCCCTATCAACAGCCAGTGCGCCACCTGCGTCCAAACGACTTTTTTCAGCGGCGTGCATAATTAATGAATCCATCAATTTCAATTCTTCTTTTAACACACCCGCCGCATTGGTCATTTGACTGGAGCGAAAAGAGTTTGAACATACTAGTTCCCCCAATTTATCAGTGCTGTGCGCAGGGGTTGTTTTTAAAGGTCGCATTTCATAAATGGTGACAGAAAACCCACGTTTGGCAAGTTGATAAGCGGCTTCGCTTCCTGCCAAGCCACCCCCGATTATAGAAACATGTTTCATTGAAAACACCTCGAATTAAGCATACATCACGTTAATAGTGATGATATTTTGAGAAAAAAGGGGCACTCAAACAATATATTGATAGATTGTTAAATCAGCCATAGATGATAAAGCCAACTATGCCGCTAATCACGATGACTAATATTGGATGGAGTTTCACAATCCAAAGAAGTCCCATTAAAACAAAAAAGAGTAACAAGCCCCACCAATCAATAATCGCATCAGTCACAATGCTCGCAGCACTTGAAAGAACAAGTCCAACAAACGCAGGGCGAAGCCCAGTATAAATCCCTTTGACTATTTTGCTTTCTTTGAAGTCATCCATATATTTGCTTGCAACGCCCACAAGCACAACTGGAATTGCTACAACCCCTGTTGTCGCCGCGGTGGCACCCATGACACCGGTTAACTGAAAGCCAATGAAGGTCGCAGAGTTAATAGCGATGGGACCGGGCGTCACTTGTGAGAGCGCAATCATGTCGATGAAAAGCGAGCGACTGAGCCACCCATGCGTTTCAACAATCATCCGTTCAAACATCGGAAGCATGGCATAGCCGCCACCAAAAGAGACGGCGCCAATAAACATGAACGTAAAAAATAAACTAAGCACGATCACGGGCAATCACATCCTTTGTCATAAAGATGACATATCCTAAGAACGCCAACCCAACAATTACGAAAAAGGGATGGACACCCGCTGAAAATACAAGCACAAAGGTAAGACTCGCCAAGAAAATACCTTGCATGTGAAAGTTTTGCTTTAAAAACTTAAGCCCTGCGGTTGTTATAAGGGCAACCACCGCCACACGAACCCCTTGGAAAATAGCCGCCACCACAGGATGATCGATATATTGAAAGAAGAATGTCGCAATAACCATAATTATGATAAACGACGGAAGCGCTACACCAACCGCGCTTGCAATGGCCCCTTTAATCCCCCTTAAGCGTAAGCCAATATATATCGCAAAATTAATCGCAATCACACCTGGAAGACTTTGAACCATTACAAGCACATCGCCGAACTCTTCTTCTTTGATATAACCATATCGCTGAACGAATTCGCGTTCAAAAATGGGGATCATTGCGTAACCGCCCCCAAATGTAAATGCGCCAATTTTTAAAAATGTCCTAAATAGCGTCAATAAGCTAACCGTCTGCATTGTATTCAACTCCATATTCTAACTCTATCATATCAAGTGCCCATTAAAAATGAAATCATGAATAATCATAGCCGCGTTTTGAAGTGTGAAGCACATCCTCATGCACGAGCAGCGATGTGCTCGCTTTGACTTTAAATATGCCGTAAGCAACCACCAACGTAAGCCCTTCAGCCACAACAAATGACATCCACACGCCATTGATTTCAAATAGTGAGGCAAATAATAACGCAATGGGTATAATGAATATGAACCCTCTTAATAATACCACCAATAATCCTAAACGTGGGCGTTCGATGGCTGAGAAAAAGGCAGAATATAAAATATTGAGCCCTGCAAAAAACAACCCGACAAAATAAATGCGGATACCATCAAACGCAAGCGTCTGAAGCATGGCATCATTGTCACGGTCAAATGCTGAAACAATTGCTTCACCAAATATTAAAAATATACTGTATATGAGACCAGACAAGGCTAGCACAACCATGACACCGCTAAAAAAGTTTTGGCGCAGCCTTTGGACATAACCACGTGAATAGGCCCGCGTCAGTAAAGGCTGAACACCCTGAGAAACACCAATGAATACAGAAATGCTCAATAGCGATAAATTCGCAATAATGCCATATGCTGCGACTGCGACCGTCCCGCCCAGTCCATCAAGGATTCGGTTAAAAAGCGTCATCACAACACTGTAAGAAAAATCAACCAAAAACGTTGATACACCAAGCATGAGAATAGTAACCCAAAATACTTGAGCGCCTTTGAAGGTTCCAAACTTTACCGTGTTTTTCTTGCGAATAAAAAATGTCATGAGATAAAGAAATGCCAGCACGGCTGAAAAAGTTGTCGCTAGGGCAGCACCAAGCATCCCAAGGGGGAACACAAACAACAACAAATAATCAAACCCAATGTTGGAGACACTTGAGGTGACCATCCCACCCATCGCAATGGTGGGTTCGTTATCATTACGGATAAACCCCACTAAAATATTGTTCGCCAGATAAAGCGGTGAAAACACAAGCAACACTCGTAAATAATCCGCGGTCATTGAAAAGGTTTCTGATTCACTGCGCGCACCAAGGAGACGCGCCACATCTTCATGAAAAAAGAAGCCTGCAACCATAAATACCAAAGCAAAAATGGTGCCCAACAAAATGGTAGCAGAAAAGACACGATTGGCAAGTGCTTGTTTTCCTTGGGTTTTATAGACATTATATTTAATCGCACCGCCCACACCAAGCATCAACCCACTCGCATGGGTCACACCATAAATGGGGATGGCGAAATTGAGGGCCGCAAGGCCGTTATTGCCAAGCGCTTGTGCAATAAAGATGGTATCGACCATAATATAAAGGGAAATCGCAAGCATCCCTGCAACATTCAAGGACACATATTTAAAAAATTCCTGTAAACGTGTGGGTTCCATGATCTCCCTCCTCAGTCCATAATCATTCCATCATTATACGTTAATTACCATATTTTTCCAAGTCTGATGATTTAAAAAAGACCTCCAAAACGGAGGTCTATGTTTAATAGTTTTCGGTAATGGTTTTCCCTTGCATAAAGTTAAGCAAATAATCAGGGCCACCCGCTTTGGAATCGGTCCCGCTCATATTAAATCCACCAAAGGGTTGATAACCAACAATGGACCCTGTACATGTCCGGTTGAAATAAAGATTGCCCACATGAAATCTGGTCCGTGCCAGTTCAAGTTTTGCACGGTCGAGGCTAAGAACAGAACCTGTTAAACCGTACTCAGTATTGTTTGCAACATCGAGGCCTTCTTCAAAACTGCTCACTTTGCATACAGCCAACACTGGTCCAAAAATCTCTTCTTGCATGATGCGCGCATAAGGTGAGACATCTTTAAACACTGTAGGATG
>PUMO01000017.1 GCA_003551405.1 Mollicutes bacterium
CGTGTTGGATTCATCAATGGGTTGGCCATTGCAGTTTTATCGTTTTTTACCAGTCTCATATTTCTCAATGTCATTCATGCGGTTGGGATGGTTTCACTTACGCATCCTGCGGCGCTCATTAGCTTAAGCATTGCCTTATCCTTATTTGTGGCGTTGCTTTTAGCAAGCTTTTTCGGTGCGCTTATTCCCTTAACGCTCAATCAGCTCAACATTGACCCCGCTGTTGCAAGTGGACCGTTCATTACAACGCTCAATGACATATTTGGTTTGATTATCTATTTCTTGTTGGCAGGATTCTTAATCCTGAATGTTTGGGGGGCGTAAGAAATGAAACGATTAAGCTTTTTAAAACGTAACCGTCCGAAAGAAATTGTACAATTAATACGGAATGAAAAACGAAAAAATGCCAAAACCAACAAACTTCAAAAATATCACCCACACGACATAAGTGAAGCATTACTGGCAATGGATGAACCGGAACGTCAAATGCTTTATACAACGATCAAGCACCATTTACTTGCTAAAACATTCGAACATTTAAGTGAAGAAAAAGGTGCTGAATTCATCGATGAGCTCAATGAAGGCCTTGATATTACCGTTCTTAATTTGATGGACAGTGATGATGCGGTCGACATCCTTCAAGAACTCAAATACGATGACGCCATGCAACGACTTGAACAGATGGAACCATCGAAAAGAGATAAAGTTCGCACACTATATAAATATGGAAAGAATACAGCTGGGAGTGAAATGAACAACACCTTCATTTCCCTTTATAGTGATATGGACATTAAAGATGCAATGAAACATTTAATCGAATCCGCTGCTAATGTTGAACTTGTTGATACACTGTTTGTAGTGGATCAATCAAATGTGCTTCAAGGCATCGTTGAACTTCAGGATATGATTCTTGCCAAGCACCCCATCACAATCGGCGAAATCATGGATACACAGTTTTATGCTGTAAATGTGATGGATGGCATACAAGAAGTTGTTCAGTCCATAAAAAAATATGATACCACCGCCATGCCTGTTATCAATGATGATGGTAAAATAGAAGGCATCATTACCATCTATGATGCCATGGATATCATTGAAGAGGAAGCGCACGAAGATTATGCCAAGTTGGCCGGGCTTCCTGCGGAAGACGATGTATATGAAAATGCCAAACAAAGTGCCTGGCGCCGTTTTCCTTGGCTCGCTTTATTATTGTTTCTTAATATTATTGTCTCGACAGTCCTTGCATCTTATGAAGAAACCATCGCTGCGATTGCGGCGCTCGTCTTGTTTCAGCCCATGATCCTGGATATGGCCGGTAACATTGGGACACAATCACTTGCGGTGACCGTGCTTCGGATTTCACGCGAAAGTCTTCATAGCCGCGTCAATAAAATGAAACATATGCTCTCAGAGTTGTTGATTGGGATTGTAAACGGGATATTGCTCGGTGGACTGGCGTTTTTAACGGCCTGGGCCTTTTTAACGTTCGTTCCCATTGGTGAGGTCGGAAGTGCCATGGGGGCGATTGATGTCGCGAGTGTTGTTGGTTTGTCTGTTTTTGCGGCACTTAGCGTTTCCGCTTTTCTTGGTAGCAGCATTCCATTGTTACTCAGTGCCATGAAGATTGATCCCGCGGTCGCAAGTGGCCCATTCATTACCACAATCAATGATGTGACCGCACTCATTGTTTATTTCTCCTTAGCCAGCATCCTACTTTTGAGTCTATAAAGGAGCACATACTATGTATAGCTATTTAAAAGGTACTGTCACTGAAATAGAACCTGAGAAAATAACGTTGGAAGCCTACGGCATTGGCTATCATATTGTTGTACCCAATCCATTTGAGTTTAAAGACCAACAAGAAAGCAAAGTCTATATCTATCAACACATTCGTGAAGACGCACATACCCTGTATGGTTTTTACGCGTTAAAACAAAAACGGCTCTTTGAACAGCTTTTGTCTGTGAAAGGCATTGGCCCCAAAAGTGCGTTAGCAGTCCTTGCGGCCGCTGAGGTTGATGAGGTCATCAAAGCCATTGAAACGTCCGATACCGCCTATTTGAATAAATTCCCGGGCATCGGCCCCAAAGCAAGCAAACAAATTGTACTGGATTTACAGGGTAAAATTGAATCTGGCACCATCAAGATTAAAACCACTTCAAATATGAGCGAGGTTGAAGATGCGCTGCGCGCCCTAGGATACAAAAGCCGTGAGGTTGAGCGCGTGGTCAAAAAACTTGATACCAACAAAGATACCGCCACCCTCATTAAAGATGCGTTACGAATGATTGCCAATCAATAAGGATGATTCCATGAATGATGAACAATTTAAGACCCATTATTTTGCGTATCAGTCCCAGTTTTTTAAACATGCCTATAACGCAACCCAAACGATCGATACTATGGGGTGGCGTGTTCACAGGGAACTGAGTACGGTCAGACGCACGACACCGTTTTTAATTCAAACCTTTGCGGATTTTGTGCCTGATGTCTACAAACACCGCCATCAACTCACCGTCCACCGTCACCGCAAAGATCAATCCCGCGCAGGTACAACGGTTAAAAAACTGGTGCGCGCAAGCAATGAAGCGGCAAAACATATGGAATATAAAAGCTATAAAGCGATGTGTTTCGAACTTGAAAACCTCGATGAAAAACGAATAAAATATGGGCTTGTTAAATTGATTGGCTACCAGGGAAAAAAGCGCATCAAACTCAAAAAGAAACACGGGATTACCGCTGACAATTTTTATGATATTCTCAAGCGTCTTGGACCCAAGCCCCGTCATACCGACGCCGAAAAAATATTTACCAAAGTGCATAACGTATTTGAAAAAGATAGCTTTGCGAACTTTATTTCCATCACAGTTGATGACGAACTATCCGGTGCCCATGTCATTCAAGAAAAATCATCCCATGTACGCGTCCATACCCCGGCGATAAAAACAATGTGGCAACTCAAAAATTTTTTACACGAACTATCTAAAGCATTGATTCTTTATTATCAAGAAGCCAATCCGCCCAAACACTTTTTAAGACCCGCTCAGATTGAAGCGTTCTCAAGTATGCTTGAACAGCTGGTTATTCAAAAAGTTTGTTCACTAACTGAAAAGAAAGTTATGCGTGACCTCCAAGTGCTTGAAAATTCATGGTATGCGTCCCACGCGCTATTTGAGTTTGACCTTCATGATGCATTGCCAAAAGATGAAGAAGCGTATCGCAACATCATCAATCCCATCTTTACTGTTGAGGATGCATCCAAGTGGCCACTTAACGCATTTGATCAAAATCGCTTACTGACCATGCATTATAAACCCATTGGTGTCATTATGTATGATAACCTCAACATGATCGCCAAGAAAGATAAAGTCCTTCCACATAAAAAAATTGCATGGATAAAAACGCATATATTAACCCGTCTTAACGAGGTGGGCATTGATACACTCATATAAAAAGGGAATCTCCGGATTCCCTTTTTTAGCGTTTAAATAGTTCAAGCAGTTGATCATGGTTGAAACCGGCTTCCAGTGCAAGCATCAAAAGAATGCGTGCTTTAGGTCCTGAGAGGTTTCCACCGAGTATACAGCCGTTTTTAACGAGGTCCTTACCCCCGCCGATATAACCATACGTATCAAGCACACGACCGCCCATGGCTCTAGAGACAATAACGATCTCAATGCCAGCGGCGCGGGCTTTTTTTATGCCATCCATCATAATGGACGGCACATTGCCACGCCCAAGGGCTTCAATAACTATCCCTTTAATGTCTTGGTCAATATAGTAATCGAAAATGCCACTGTGCATGCCCGCATAGACTTTGAGTAACTCTACAGAATCATTGGTGCCACTTGGTAGTTGATAATCCTTACGCATGGCTTGCTGGCGATAATAGATAACATCATCGTCATCCACAATGCCTAGAGGCCCAAACTCAATTGATTTAAAAGTATCTAAATTGAGTGTATGGGTTTTGGTGACTTCATAAGCTGAATGGATTTGATAATTCATAACAACCAATACACCTTTACCAAGTGAATTATTGTCCATCACAACCTGAATGGATGAGACAAGGTTAGTTAATCCGTCATATCCAAGCTCGCTGGCATTTTTCATCGACCCAGTCAACACAACAGGCTTGCTGGAAGTACTCACAACATCAAGATAAAACGCAGTCTCTTCCAAGGTATCAGTACCATGAACGACAACAACCCCGGCGTAAGCATCGTCCCTTAGATATTCATCAACAACCGTTTTGAGCTGACGCATTTTTTGTGGTGTAATCGATGGACTAGGAAGTTTGGAAAAATCATGAGCCACAAGATTATCAAATTCAGTCACATCATGAAGTGTATCGATCAATTCCTGTGGAGAAACACTGGGAATGGCACCTTGTAGTTTGGAATTAACTTTCATAGCAATCGTACCGCCCGTAAATATAAGCGCAACCTTTTTCATTGAATCACCTCGATAAGTGTATTGTAACATGGTTTTAATGCTTTAAAATTCTAAATCCACAAATACCCAACAACCCCACTCTCAAGGATTAAGAGTTCAAATGCCTGGACAAACGCATAAGTATTTGATTATTATAAATGTTTGAATGGTATAAACCCTTAAAAACCTTCATTATTACGTTAACACAGGTTAACATAATATATATTATAAGAAGTAAATTGGGTTAAACAAAAACCGCTGCTTTTGCGGTTAATGTCTGTTCTATGAGTATGATGAATATAATTGGCAACGTTGAATGCAGGGGACGAGCTAAATAATCATGGTCATATTTGTTTGTTGACTATGTTTATTCAAGGCCACTTCTTATCTTTCGAATCCCAAGGGTATTTCAAATATAAACGCATTTTAAAATCTTGTTGGGTAAGAAATTGTGCTTGGATGAAAAATTCCTTAGAATTGAAAATATGGCCTCAGGTATCTAAGCCTGGTAAGTGTTCGATAATATCCAAATTCAGTTCATCCGCAAATCGTTTGGCGGCTTCCCATGATTCATCGTCAATCATGTCTGGATCGTGCACATCGGAACTTATCATAAATGTTGCACCTTTGGTTCTAGCAATTTCGAAAAACTCTTTTCGTGGATATTTATAGTGTGCGCCATCTTTGGTTGTGATGATGCCTTTTCTTATTCCCTGTGCGTTTATTTCCAAGGGGACATTGGTCGCGATTGCCGCATCAATGATGATATGGGCGGCTTGTTTGGCATACTCATCAAATGAAGGATAACTACACATATAAAGGTCTGGATGCGC
>PUMO01000026.1 GCA_003551405.1 Mollicutes bacterium
AAGGCAATAATTACACTGCCTCTTTAGCAATTTTTTCAAGCAGATTATGAAGACGGTCCTTTTTTCCTGTCAAATATAAATAACCAATCAACGCTTCAAAGCCTGTGGCGAGCTTATAGGTTTGAAGCGTAGCTTTTTTAGGTTTTTTGCTTGATGTTGCATTACGCCCTCGCATCACCACTGCTTGTTCTTCAGGGTCAAGGTCATCTTCTATTTTCTTAAGGGCACTGTACTGTGCGTTCGCATTAGTGAGGCCGATCGCTTCATGGTGTAGATCATTGGGTTTGACGTTACCTGAGGCTAAAAGCTTTTCACGGATAAACAGTTCGTAAACCGCATCTCCAATATAAGCCAGGGTTTGTCCGTTATATTGAATCATTATAAAATCCCTCGGTCTTGAAGCTCTTCTCTTAAGCGATCCGCTTTATCAAAGTCCTTATTTCTACGGGCATCATTCCATGCCATATAAAGAGCTTTGTCCTGAGCGGTCAGTTTTGCAACACCCGGATCGAGGCCCAATATTTTAAAGAATGTTTCAAAAAGATCAATCGCTGCCTTAAGATTGCTTTCGGTATCTTTTTGTCTGACGATTTGATTGGTGTATTTGACCAGGTTTTGCAGTTCAGTAATGGCGTTAGCCGTATTGAAATCATCATCCATCGCATCCATGAACTTAAGCTCGATGCCTTTGAGTTCCGGGCTTTGTTCGCCTTTTATCTCTAAGGCGTCATTCAAATCAAGTTTGTAAAAGCTTTGTTTGTAAACGCGGCGTACTTTCTCCCACTCTTTTACATAATTGGTAAGCACTTCATCTGTGTAGTTAATGGGGCTGCGATAATGTGTTGATAATGTGAATAAACGGAACCCCATATAATCATAATCAAGGTCTTTTACTAAAATAATGCGACCTTCAGACTTACTCATCTTTTTATCATCAATATTGAGTTGTCCGTTATGCATCCAATAATTGGCAATATAATGATTGTGGACTGCAATATTTTGCGCAATTTCATTTTCATGATGTGGAAACTTAATCTCAGAACCACCACCATGAATATCAATGCGTCCACCAAAAATATCATTGATCATGGCGACACATTCTGTATGCCATCCAGGACGTCCTTCGCCCCATGGGGATGGCCAAGTAATTCCAACGTCTGTTGCTTTCCATAAAGTGAAATCCAGTGGATTCTCTTTTTTCGTATTGACATCAATGCGGGCACCTTCTTTTAAATCATCAATCTTGCGTCCAGAAAGAATCCCATAATCTTCAATCTTACCAACACGGAAGTACACATCGTTATCCACCTGATAGGCATAGCCTTTTTCCATCAATGTTTCAATGTAGCTGATAATGGAACTCATGTATTCCGTAACGCGGGGCGCCAAATATTTTGTTGAAGAGCCGATTCGGCGTGCGTCATCATAAAATGCTTGAATAAACTTATTTGCGACTTCCATTTCAGTCATTTCATCTTCGATTGCCTTGGTAATGACCTTGTCATCGACATCGGTAAAATTTGAAACAAAATTCACTATGTAACCTTTATGTTCAAAATAACGACGCACCACATCGAAGAAGATAACAGGCCGTGCGTTGCCAATGTGGATATAGTTATAAACCGTTGGACCGCACACATACATATTCACTGTATCCTTGTCAATTGGCGTAAACGTTTCAAGTTTTCTGGTTATGGAATTGTATATTTGCATAGGACGTCACCTTTTCCTTTTTAATTCATACCTATTCTACCACACGCATAGATTTTCCCAAACAGGGCGCGCACCAAAAAAGCAGGGGAGCTTATCCCCTGCTTTGTTTTAATTCTTGAAATTCTACGTGTTATACTTTTTGAACGTTTGAAGCTTGAGGTCCGCGGTCGCCTTCGACAACTTCGAATTCAACTTTTTGACCCTCATCAAGCGTTTTAAAGCCCTCTTCATCAATTGCGCTGTAATGAACGAATACATCGTTCCCTTCTTCTGTTGTAATGAAACCGTAGCCCTTTTCAGAATTAAACCATTTAACTGTACCTGTCATGTGAATAAAAATCTCCTTTTTTCTTGAATATAGCCATATTATACAATGCCTATTTTCAAAATGCAAATTATTTTAAATGGCGATGCTTTAACAGTGCCATTAAAGCTTACTCAGTGTCTCATCCAAACGGGCTAGAAGTTTGGCCTTCCCAAGCAAGTTCATCATCTGCGGCAAATCCGGTCCGTGCATGGAGCCACTAACGGCAATACGCGTTGGCATAAAGAGCATTTTACCTTTCATGCCGGTTGCTTTACCGCTTTCTTTAATGAGCGATTTAATGGTATCTGCATCCAAGTCTTCCGTACTTGCGAGCTTGTCGCGAAGCGTTGAAAGGAGAGGTTTCACACCGTCTTGTTTAACGAATTCGAGGGCTTCACCACTCACAGAAAAACTTTCCTTGAAGAAGTCATGGTATAACTCAACAATTTGTTTTCCATAAGATAAACGGTCCTTAAAAACCGCAATCAAACTGTCAAACCAAGCGTCATCTTCGCCTTTACCAATCCCGGCTTCATTTAAAAACGGTAATAACAACGCTTTAAGGGATTCATCATCCAACGCTTTAATATAGCGGTTATTGATATAGTGCAGTTTGTCTTGATCAAAGGTCGCAGGAGAAGTGGACAAACGATCAGGGTCAAACCAATCAATCAATTCTTGTTTGGAGAGAATTTCTTCTTTGGTATTCGGCGAAAAGCCAAGCAATGCAATAAAATCAAACATAGCTTCAGGTAAAAAGCCCAAATCATGATACTGTTCGATGAATTGAATAATGGATTCATCACGTTTGGATAGCTTTTTTTGATTTTCATTAACAATAAGCGTCATGTGGCCGTATGTTGGACGCTCAAAACCAAGTGCATCCATAACCATTAATTGTTTAGGGGTATTGGTAATATGGTCTTCACCGCGCAATACATGCGTAATTTTCATTAAGGCATCATCAACCGCTGCCGCAAAGTTATATGTTGGCACGTTATTGCGTTTCATAATAACCCAGTCACCAACATCTTCACTTTGAAACTGTACCTTGCCTTTAACAATGTCATGAAACGTATAGGTCGTATCATCCGGAACTTTGAAGCGCAGTGCATAGGGCTTATCTTGATCAGGTTCATGTAAACATTTCCGGGAATAATGTAATTTCTCGTACCCTTGTTCTTTCATCCAGGCGCGTTCAGCTTCAAGCTCTTCGCTACTGCAATAACACTTGTAAGCAACGCCAGCGTCCAATAATTTTTGCGCAAATTCTTGATACGTTTCCAAACGGTGCATTTGTTGGTAGGGACCATACCCGCCATCCTTATCGATGGATTCGTCCCAATCAATGCCCAACCATTTAAGGTACGAGAGTTGATCGTCAATGCCGGTATCAACATTGCGTGCCGCATCGGTATCTTCAATGCGAACAATAAATTTACCACCCTGACTCCGGGCAAAAAGATAGTTAAAAAGGGCAGTGCGAGCATTGCCGATATGTAAATGTCCAGTTGGACTTGGTGCATAACGAACGCGTACAGACATAGTGTTTCCTCCTTGAAATAATCAATGGGTTTATTAGATGAAAAGGGTATCGAATTTATTATAATCGATAGTGCTTTTATGCACAAATGGTGTAAAAAAAAGCACGTAAGCAACGTGCTTTTTTGGAAATATTAACGCTTGGAGAATTGTGGTGAGCGACGTGCTTTTCTAAAGCCGTATTTCTTACGCTCAACTGCACGTGGGTCACGAGTTAGGAATCCAGCTTGTTTAAGTGGTTTGCGATAATCGTCATTGACTTGCAAGAGTGCACGGGCAATGCCAAGGCGAATTGCGCCGGCTTGACCGCTAATCCCGCCACCATCAACCGTGATTTGAAGGTCAAATGTCTTTTGGTTATCGGTCAGTTCAAGTGGTTGGAAAACGTCTTGACGTGTCGCTGGTGAAGGAATGTAATCCTCAAAAGCGCGACGATTCACAGTGATGTTTCCGCTGCCCGGTTTTAAAATAACACGTGCAACAGAACTTTTTCTACGGCCAGTGCCGCGATACATTACATCGTTTGCCATAATTTTCCTCCTAGCCTCTCAACTCATAAGGTTGTGGTTGTTGGGCTTGATGTGGATGGGTTTCATCCGCGTAAACATAAAGTTTCTTGAACATTTGACGACCGAGTTTGTTGTGTGGGAGCATGCCTTTAACCGCAAGCTCGACCATGCGTGTTGGATGCTTTTTGTTCATTTCAAGCGCGCTCACTTCCACGAGTGACCCTGGATATTGTGAGTGTCGATAATATTTCTTTTGCTGCCATTTCTTACCCGAAAGCGTAACATCTTTCGCGTTAATGATAATGACATTGTCTCCACAATCTACGTGTGGAGTAAAGGTTGGTTTGTGTTTGCCGCGAAGCAGCGCTGCAACTTCGGTGGATAAGCGACCAAGTGTTTTGCCTTTCGCGTCGACCACATACCATTTGCGATCTACTGTTTGTGCGTTTGCCATGTATGATTTCATACGGGCAGCCTCCTATATTTTTCTCATAGTCGGGCTATAAGTGGAGTATCTGTGAAAATGTACCGACGTATATATTAGCTTATTTAAGAAATAATGTCAAATGTTTTTTATAACAAAAACAACTTATGAAACCGTGTCACCTGGGTTTAGGTTATCAACACTGAGCACTTCCAAGGTATTCTTGTTTGATGCCGCAAGCAACATGCCTTGTGAGGTTTCGCCTCGTAATTTGGCAGGTTCCAAATTGACTACGACAATCAGTTTTTTGCCCACTAACGCTTCTGGGCTGTAGTGTTTGGCAATGCCTGCAACGATTTGCCGCGATTGCTTTTCACCTATGTTGACGTTCAATACAAGCAACTTATCAGCATTAGGGTGCGGTTTGGCTTCTGTAACTTCTGCTACGCGCATATCAAGCTTGTTGAAATCCTCTATGGTCGCAAGATTGCTTTCTTCTTCTGGTTCTGCTTTATCTTCGGTCTCACCGCGCAGGATGCCCTGCAGTTTGGAAATTTCTTTATCGCTATCGAGTCTTGGGAAAATGGGGGAAGGTTTTTTGACGACGTTAAATTCCCGTTGCACACCAAAAGATAAACTGTCCCATGCTTGTTTGTCTTTATCAACACCGAGCTGTTTGAAAAGCGACTCAGACGCATCAAGTAAGATTGGCTTGAGTAAAATACCGATAT
>PUMO01000180.1 GCA_003551405.1 Mollicutes bacterium
TGCTTGTAACGCTCTTGTTCTGAGCGTTTTTGACGTGCTAAATTTTCTTTTTGTGTTCCCGCAGACGCTTTAAACTGTTCTTGTAGGTCATCAAGTTTCTTTTGATAGGCACTATCCAATTGGCTAAGTTTTTCATCGCGCTCCTGTTTCACGTTTTCTGCGCGCTTTTTCCATTCGCCGCTTTCGGATTTACCCTCTTCTTTAATTTTTTGTTTGGCTTTTTCAATTTGAGTGTCAAAAGCTTTTGCTTTTTCCTTGTATTCAGCGTATACGTCTTTTTTCTTATTGCGTTTCTCTTTAATAAGTGTGCGACGTGCATCCTTAATGGCTTGATTCAGTTCACGTAATTTTTCCTTGCGTGCATTTTTAAGCTCAACAATTTTGTCATTTTCGCCATTTTCTTTGTGTTTCTTAAGCTGCTCACGATATTTACGTCGTTCACTGCGTTTTGCATCTTTAGCATCAAAATAGTCGTTATAGAATTGACGTATGCGACGCTTGTATTCTTTTTTGCGGTGATCCCCATTAATAAGCATACCTTCAGTAATTTGTTTACCAATACGCATGATTGGGTTAAGGGAGCTCATCGGGTCTTGGAAAATCATACCAATTCTGTCACCACGGATGGTATGGAAGACTTCTTCTTCAATGCGAGTAAGGTCTTGACCATCATACATGATTTTTCCTTCATCAATGACTGCGTTACCAGCCAAGATACCCATGATTGCACGTGACGTAACAGATTTACCTGAACCAGATTCACCAACAATCGCTAACGTTTCCTTTTCATACAAGTTAAAATCAACGCCGCGAACCGCTCGAACCATTCCTTGAGTCGTCCAGAATGATATTCTTAAATCTTTTACTTCGATTTTAATGTTTTGATTAGCCATTATTCACTCCCCCTTAAGGTTGGGTTAAAGGCATCGCGTAACGCGTTACCGAACATGTTGAACGTAATCATGAGGATAGAGACGATAATCGCTGGCGCAATGGTAAGGTGTGGGTTATATACCAATTCAGAACGCCCATCAGCTAAGAGGACACCGATTGATACACCCGACAATTCAAAACCAAAGATATTGAATGTTTGGCCATGTCCGATACCAAACCCGAGGAATGAAATCGTAGACTCTGCAAAAATAACTTGTGGAATCATCAAGATTGAAGCGGTAATAATGGTTCCGATGCCGTTAGGCAGAATGTGTCTGAAAATCAAACGAGAGTCCTTGGCACCCAAAGTCCTTGAGGCAAGTACATATTCTCGTCCCTTGTACCGGTAAAACTGAGTCCTTGTTGTTGAAGAAACACTAACCCACCCTGAAAGGGTAAGAACGATAACAAGACTCCAAAGACTAGCACCGAGCCACGCTGTAGCAAGGGCAAGCGTCAATAGCCAAGGGATACGACTGATCACTTCTGTGAAACGTTCCATACCGATATCGACTTTACCGCCGTAATAACCGGAAATGGAACCGTAAATGATACCAATGGTAATATTAATGGTACCTACAAGAAGACCAACTAGTAGTGAAGTACGGAGTGCAAGCCAAGTTAAGGCGAACAAGTCATGACCACTACGTGTGGTTCCAAATAGGAAATACGGGATATCATCATAACCCATATACTGGGCATAGTTCAGTTCCAAGCGGAAGTTAAAGTACGTTTCCCCATCTCTTTCAATGGGTGAACTGACGTCATATATATTGTTAATTGGACATGAATCTTCAAACTCCATGCCAATCAGTTGTTGTGCATCATCATAATCTACATTGTCAAAATCAATATCAATACCGTCAAGTGAACATAGATCTTGATTTTCTTCAAGCAATTGATACGTGTCACGCGCAGAATAGGCACCAGGATCTCTGACACCCATGGCTTCAGAATAGACATCATAATCAAATGACGAAACAATTTGTTCACCATTCGCACGACGGAAGTTACCGGTTGATGCGGGCGCACTTAGTTGATATTGTGCAAGGTCAAAACCACTAGCGCTATAAAAAGGCTCTTCTTCGCCATTTTCATATATCGAGACACTGTTAAGTGCAATGTTAACACGAGGGATTTCAGCTACAATTTCAAACTGGATTGGAGAAGAAAATTCATCAATATCTTCATCGAGATCCAATTCATCAAGCGCCTCAAAAACATCAAAAGATACAACGCCTTCTTCATCAAATGACGCAAACTGACGCCAATCTTCATCGTCTTCATCACCAAGGTTCAGTTCAACATTCAAAAGCGTGCCATCGATTAAAATGTTCTCAATATCAAATTCAATGACTGGTTGATCGTCGCGAACAAAATCAAACGTTTCATCACTCATGACCGATGTTTCTGTGTCTTGGCCACGCAAACCAATGATGTTTTGCCCGCCAACACATGATTCACTGGTGCGTGAGGTACATACTGAAGTGGTGTTCGTAAGGCTATCCTCAACGACAAATTCACGGTCAAAGCCAGCAGGAATGCCGAGTCCGTCTTCGTCAATTGTTTCTAAATCAACGGTTCTATCGCTGTATGATCTAGTCCCATCAACAAAACCAAAGTGTTCAACAATTGGGACACGTGGTGGCAGAGCAGCCACTGCTGGTTCTTGAGATGTAAAGTTTTTTGTGGTCAATATCGGAACCAAAATTGAGCTGGTAATAAGTGCAAACAAAATAATTGTTGCAACAACATTTGCACGGTTTTTAGCAAACCGTGTCATGGCATCTTTAAAATAACCAACAGGTTTGGTTTCAAATTTCTTATCAAAAATTTTCTCATCGCGTTGAACAAACTCAAACTCTGATTGGTTGATATCTTGTTGTACTTTAGTATCTTGCTCTTTGTCAATCATTTTTTAGCCCCCATTCTAATACGTGGGTCAACCAAACCATACGTTAAGTCTACGATTAGTATCGCAAATAGACCAATAACGGTATAAAAAGCAAGGGTGACAAGCACTAAATTGTGATCATAGTTATTAGGTGTCATGGCATCAAGTAAGACACGACCAGTGCCTGGAATACCATAAATTTGCTCAATAACAACAGAACCACTAAGCAACCCTACAAAAGAGAAAATGATGAAGGGGACAAGTGGGACCATTGAGTTACGCATTGCATGGCGAACGACAGACTGTGGTCTTGTAAGTCCTTTGGTGCGTGCAAGCAATAAGAAGTCAGAGGTAAGAACTTCCGTGAGCTCTGCACGTGTTAGACGTGTCAATCCTGCAACAGTGTTAAGGGATAAACCCAATACCGGTAGGATAAACGCAAGATAACGCGTTGTCCCCCGCACTGTTGCAGCTGGGAACGCAGTATCCAACCACCCCAGTTGGTAGCCGAAAATAAATAAGAAGAACGTCATAACAACAAACAATGGTAGTGATAAGAAAACCATAATGAATATTTGAATCAAGTTGTCAACCAGGCTATTCTTCTTTAGCGCCGCTAAAATGCCTATTCCGAACCCGGCCGGAATGTAAAAGGCAAGGGCAATTAAGTTAAGCTGTGCGGTTACGGGAATACGGTTTGCCAAAATGGAAAAGGCATCCACATTAACACGGACACGTGTAGAAGTTCCCCAGTTAAATTCAGTCAATACGTTGGTGAGCCAATTGCGATAAGACTCACCCACAGGGACAGGTTCGAACACTTCCAAACGGTCGTCATCATCCACGACAAAAGCATTATCGTGTAGATCGGCCTCTTCACTGCGGATTGCCTCCATTTCGTCAGCATCAGTCACAACCCGTCTAGACATAAATCCGTCGCGGACTTGTTGTGCATACCAAATTTCACGTTGGTCTTCATCTGCAGGAGGATATTGAGGTGCTAAATTTAGAAGTACGAACGTCAAAGACAAAATGACAAATAGAATGATAAACACCCATAATGTCCGTACTAGGATATATTTAGCCATGAAATCGCCTACTTTCTTAAAAAAGATTAATAATTTTCGGTAGACATTCGTTTAAAATCTTTGATGGATTAGTGAACGTTTCTATAGATAATTCATCAAATATTTCAAACCAATTCAACCTTTATGCAAAAAAAATTAGTGATGCATATTTAGCTTACTTTTAAGCTCAAAATACTTTTATAACAACACGCAAACCATCTAGGGGTTCCTAGATGGTTTGCAGTTGTTACATTAAGATAACCTTATGTAATCTAACTTATTCTGCGCCTGATTCGCGTCCATTAACCATTTCCACTTCACCAACAAGGGCTTCGAAAATGCCGTCGAATGACCAAAGTTCAGTCACTTCTTCGCCGTCCATTTCGTACGTGACTTCTATGTCAGGCTGTGATGTGTCAATACCAAAGTTAAGGGTGAATCCACCACGGTTGTCACTTGAGAATACGTCTAGGAAGCTTGCTGCATCAAGTGTTGAACCAGCGATACCACCGATGGAAAGGTCAAATTCACCAACCATCATGTAGTCAAAGTAAATTGCTGGGAAATCTTGTGATGTTGCGGTAACATCGAAATCAATGTCGTAACCTTCATGGCCGAACTCATCATTGATTTGTTCAGCAATGTAAGCACCCATTTGTTCCTGAGTTGCAGATCCTGAGAAGAAGAATACGTCCATTTCAATGGTGTCGCCTTCTTCATAGAATCCATCGGCGACCGCTTCTTCAATGGCGTCTTCTACAAGGTCACGTGCTAAGTCAAGGTTATATCCGTATGTATCTGGAGATAATCCTTCGCCGACTGTTTCACCTTCAGGTGTGTTACGGAATGCAAGACCGCTACCTGCAGGGTCAACGACGTATGCTTCGCTGAAGAGATACATATTCGGTGTGGATGTAATCATAACGTCACGCGCTAAGTATTCACGGTCAAGCCCAAAGTAGAGTGCTTGTTTGAACGAGTCGTAACCTAAGATAGGTTCTGGTGTATAATCGCTGCCTGGGAATTGTTCTTCTTGACCTTCAGGCGTTTGGGTACCATTAATCATTAAACGGAACGTTGTCGCACCTGGAATAAAGTGAATTTGTTCATGATCTGAATAATCTTCATAACTTTCACCTGGCACGGCTGCTGCGTCCAAGTTACCTTCTAGGAATTCTTGGAAGCGTACGTCGTTACCGTCGATGACACGCACAATTCGGTGGGTGAAATCATGGCGATCAGGATCGTGGAAGTTTTCGTTTTCGCTGAAACGAAGCACTACGTCATCTTCCCAATAATCGAGCACGAACGGTCCGTGTGCCGCAACA
>PUMO01000168.1 GCA_003551405.1 Mollicutes bacterium
ACACTACACATACAAGTGCGTGCGTTTTGTTTATGTTGTAACGCGTTTACCAACCCAGTCCCTACGTAGCCAGCGGATGAACACGAGCAGACCGCGCATACATTCGTCCGCCGCAAGGCCTATAAAGACACCTACAAGACCAAGTTCCAATCTGATGCCGAAAATATAGGCAAATGAAATGGCAATGCCAAGCATTGAAAAAATCGCAATGACAACCGGAAAGACAACATCGCCTGAAGCACGCAATGATTGTATCACAACTAAATTGGATAACCGCCCTATCTCTAGGACAATAACAACACGTAAAGATAACACAGCCGCATTAATGATTTGTTCATCAGCAGTGAAAATTGAGAGAATCCATTCTGCATTGATATAGATAAGCGATGCCAAGCCCAGTACAATCAATATGGCAAATTTCAGTGTGTGAATTGTACGCTGATAAGCACCATCATAATTTTTTGCGCCCACGCGCCAACCAACAATGACTTGGTTTCCTTGAGCAAGCGCCAACGCAAAAACCAACACTGGCATGGTGAGGTTTTGAATATATACATGGGCAGTGAGTGCATAGGTTCCAATGGTATTGATGAAGGATAGTAAAATCACTTGAGTGAACTGATATACAAAAGATTCAAGTGCACTGGGAATGCCAATTTTTATTATTTTGACAAAATGTTTTTGAAGGGGTTTGAAGTTTAGGAAGAATGGATGGACACCAAGACGTCCATATAAAAATAATAGTGCAATAACTAAACCAAGTGCCTTGGCAAGCACCGAAGAAATAGCTGCACCGGTTTCACCGAGTTCGGGGAAAAAGCCAATCCCAAAAATGATGAAATAATTTAAAACAACATTAAAGACATTGGAGATCCCAACGATAATCATCAATAGTTTGGTTTGACCAAAACTTTTAAATCCAGCCCCCGTCGCTTGTGTCATTGCAATAAACAAAAGACCCAGTGAAAAGATGCGCATATAAGTTAGTGACGCTTCAAAAATTGAAGCGTCTGTATTGATCAAATGAAAAATACTGCGCCCAAATATTTGCAAAATAAGCACTAAAACAAGCGCAATGAGTGTGTTGCTGTAAAGACCGGACTTTATCGCTGACTTGGCTTCATCTTCACGGTTAGCGCCTAAATACTGGCTTACAACGACACCGACTCCTATCGCAACCACATTTAAAAGAACAGTAAAAAGACTGGTAATACGCTGGGCATTCCCTACCGCTGCGACAGAAAGATCGGAATATTGTGAAAGCATTAATGTATCTGCCACACCCATCAACATGAAAAAAAGTAGCTCAATATAAATGGGCCAACTTAACTGAAACAGTGTTTTACGCTCTTCCATAGGTCACCTCCGTGATATCGAAGCCATTATAACAAAAAAACACCGTCATCAAACGGTGTTTAAGGAAATCATATTATGGAAACGATTACTGATAGAGTGGATGGGCTTTCGTTAAAGCATCCACCTGCTTTTTAACCTCATCCAGTACAAATGCATTGCTTGGGTTCATGAGTGTATCGAAAATAAGTTTCGCGACTGTGCGCATGTCATCAGGGGTGAATCCGCGTGTTGTAAGCGCCGGCGTCCCAAGACGGACCCCGCTTGTCACAAAAGGTTTTTCAGTATCATTTGGTACAGTATTTTTATTGCTTGTGATGCGCACGCTCTCAAGTAACGCTTCAGCATCTTTTCCTGTTAAACCACTTAAACTTTTCACCTCTACCAATACAAGGTGTGTATCGGTGCCACCGGAAATTACTTTAAAACCAAGACGACTCAATTCTTCGCTCAATGCGCGGGCGTTAGCAACCACTTCAGCCTGGTACACTTTAAAATCATTACTCAGTGCTTCATGAAATGCAACGGCTTTAGCCGCAATGATATGCATAAGCGGACCGCCCTGAATACCGGGAAAAACAATTTTATTCACGCGCTTATATATATCTTTATCATTTGTCAAAATGATGCCACCGCGGGGGCCTCGGAGGGTTTTATGGGTTGTTGAGGTGACAATGTCCGCCACATCACAAGGATTATTGTGGATGCCTGCCGCAACCAACCCTGCAATATGTGCCATGTCTACCATTAAATAGCTTCCGACTTCATCCGCAATCTCCCGAAATTTTTTAAAGTCAATTTCTCTGGGATATGCACTGGCACCGGCTATGATCAGTTTAGGCTTAACCTCAAGTGCCTTTCGACGGACTGCTTCATAATCAATGGTTTCACTGTCTTTTTCTACACCATAACTCTCAACTGTGTAATCAATGCCGCTGAAATTGAGCGGATGACCATGCGTTAAATGTCCACCATGATCAAGGCTCATCCCCAGTACTGTATCGCCATTTTTAACCAGTGCACGATACGCCGCCATGTTGGCTGTTGATCCTGAATGTGCTTGTACGTTGGCATACTTGACATTGAAAAGTTCTTTCGCACGTTCTCGTGCCAAACGTTCAACATCATCCGCAAATTCACACCCACCATAGTAACGTTTCCCTGGATAACCTTCTGCATACTTGTTGGTTAAGATTGAACCACCAGCTTCCAAGACCGCTTCAGAAACAAAATTCTCACTAGCAATCAGTTCCAAATGATCTTTTTGACGATTCAATTCATTCGATAACGCTTTATAAATATCTGGATCTGTTTTTTTGATGTTTTGCATGCTAGGGCCTCCTTAATCGTCAATGCGCATAAGTTTCTTTCGGGCCATGAAACTCACAAGAGCCATTGATATTCCCAGTAATATTAATATGATACTGCCGCTCACAAACCAAAATGTTTGAGGCAATATTCGAATGAGTACGTCACCGCTTCTTAAAATCCAATCATCATTATCAAAGAAAATTTCGTGAAACACGGTGAACGCAGCGGAAAAGTCAATTATAAACCATCCACCAACGAATAAGATGAAAAATACAGGTAGATAAAACGCATCCCTGAACGTTTCATAAAAGATACGTCTGTTTTTAAAATACAAGATAAGCGATGACGCAATAACACCAAGAAGACTGATTGCTCCTGCAATACGAATATTGGTATAAACATCACGAACATCTTCCATGTGTCTAATTTCAATATCTCGCATAACCGGTTCGTCATCATCTTCAAAGGCGCCAAAATGCAAATCATCGTGACGATAATTCAAATAATCAATCAACATGGTTGCAACATATGTATGATCAAACGTATACGTCTCACCCTCAGGGGTGGTGCCGGTCTCATCATGTGTCGCGTAGCGTCCTTCAGAAAAATTAATGTATGGACGTGTTGTCAATAGTGAGGCAAACAATGCGACCAAAAATATAGGGAGCATAATCCATGTCAATATTTTCAGTAATTTCACGATACCACCCTGTTTTCATTAAATGTTTTCGATATGCTTAAAACACTCCACAGTGTTTTGCAGTAAGGAAGTGATGGTCATGGGGCCTACACCACCAGGTACCGGTGTTATATAAGAAGCTTTTTTCTCAGCCGAATCAAAATCAACATCACCGATCAGTTTATCATCAACCCGGTTCACACCAACATCAATGACAACAGCGCCCTCTTTTATCATATCACCTGTGACCATTTTTGCCTTGCCAGCCGCTGCAATAATCACATCGGCTTGCTTGGCCTCCCATGCTAAGTCATTGGTACGAGAATGTGCCATAGTAACCGTTGCATGGTTTTTAAGTAGCAGGTGCGCTATGGGCTTACCCACAATGTTACTGCGTCCAATAACCAAAGCTTTTTTGCCTTGTAAATCAATATCAATACTATTAAGCATTGTCATAATGCCTTTGGGCGTCGCTGGAAGAACGCCTTTCGTACCAATTTGTAAAGCCGCAATGTTTAAAGGATGAAAGCCATCCACATCTTTCTTTTGCGCAATGGTTTCAATCACACGGTTGGAGTCAATGTGTGCAGGCAAAGGGAGTTGGACCAAAATCCCATGGACTTCTGGGTCACTGTTAAGCTCATTGACAAGGTTAAGCAGGGCTTCTTCACTGATTGAAGCATCTTTTTCAATCTTAGTGCTGCGAATGCCTGCACGCTTACATGCGCGTTCCTTACCGCGCACATAACTCTGGCTTGCTGGGTCTTCACCCACAAGCACAACAACCAAATGGGGCGTTTTCCCATGCTCTTTTTCTAAACGACTGACTTCCTCTTTAACGTGTTGACGGGTTTCTTTGCTTAATGCCTTTCCATCAATAATGTTGGCCATCAAATCGCCTCCTTCGTTAAATATGTATCTACAATTTTCCCATAGAACACAACATGGTGATGATCATCAGGATAGTGTTTGTTTACGACATCTTTCATCATTTCTTGTGGGTTCTGGGATTGTTTATAGATGATGGAACATTCGTATTGGAGTTGACACTCCTTAATGATTGGGGTTTTAACCTGACGGGATTCACCGAGCGTTATATTTCCTTTTTCAAACTTGTCAGTTTTATTTCCGGACACTTCACCCGCTATCTTTAATGCTTGTTTTAAGGTTCCCTCTTTAGGAACATTGACTGTGAAATCTGTCGCATTGGACATGAGTTCATGTGTATAACGTGAGGTTTTAACATATACAATGAACACCGGAAGGTTCCAAACGATACCGATATGTCCCCAGGAAATTGTCATGGTATTTACATTCCCTTTATGATCCTTTACGGTAAGGAAAACACCTTTGGGGAGTTGTTCAAACAAAATGTCACTATGTTTGGCATAGGTTGATAACATATTAATCCTCCAAATAAAGTTTACTGTACTTTTCTTTCAAATACCGTATATAGTATTTGGGGTTAAAGGATTCACCCGTTACCTTGTTAAGTATTTGATCAGGTGTAAGTCGTGAGCCATAACAGTGAATGTTTTCTTTGAACCATTGATTGATCCGCGCAATATCGTTATCTCGGATGGTTTGGTCAAGGTCGAGTTCTGCGTTCAACGCATAATAGATTTGTGCTGCATATGCACTGCCTAAGGCATAGGTGGGAAAATATCCGAACATGCCATCGCTCCAGTGCACATCTTGCAATACACCGTCGCTCGGACGATTGACGTCCAAATTCAAATACGCCTTCATTTTTTCGTTCCACACACGCTCAAGGCCATCGACACCCAGACCATTATTAAATATGTCGCGTTCAATTTCGTAACGGATTAAAATATGAAGCGGATAGGTTAGCTCATCGGCT
>PUMO01000110.1 GCA_003551405.1 Mollicutes bacterium
ACAAACGTATTTCGATGTGTTAAAGACGAATGAAAATGTATTGTTACATTCGCCAATGCGTGTAGATTATCTATTAACACGCGCGCTTTTTTTATCATGCATGGGTGAAAATGACAGTGATGTCGTGTTTGATGAATTAAACGATATTTATGATTTTATGAACGACCGTCAAAGACAACTTTATCATTTTTTGATTGGCTATATAGCTTTCGAAAAACAAAACATTATTTCCTCAATCAACGCCCTTAAACAAGGGTTGACGTTTAATTCGAACGAAAAGCTGGATGCAATGACACAGTACTATCTGGCGGTAACTTATCACCGTATATTTCAAAACCATATGAGTATTCACTTCTGTGAAGAATCATCCAAACTATTCGCGAAACATAGTAATATCAAACGAAAGATTGAAATGGATCTCTTGAGAGCCCACAAAATGATTGACATTGGCCAATTCAGTGAAGCGGACGATTTGTTATTAAGCCTGCGTCAAGCGCTTAGGATGACATATGGAGAAAAGACAATGCGACAACGCATTGAGATGTACAAAGCCTATTTACATTTTTCAAAACGTGAAAACAATCAAACCTTAAAGTATTTAAGCTTTGAAACCGATGATCCGAATTATCGCTACCAGCTTTACTTGGGGGCCATGGTTTATTTTCGCAAAGACAAAAAAGAACGTGCGGTTCGATTGTTAAAGGAGTTAGCAGATACACGTGTCAAAGAAGAACCTTTAAATAAATTAAGTGTCATTTCTAACTTGTTTCTGAATTATTTAGGTGAACCTATGGATGAAACCGTACTGGAAAAATCGATTGAAACGTTTTTAAGAATGCCTTATGGCTTTCCAACCATCCATTTATACTATTTAACGATTGATTTAATTATTTACTATGTAGAAAACCATAAAGATTTTGAAAAAGCGATGTGGATGGCCAAACGAATTCATGAAATAAATAAAAAACGTGAGTTGAATGATACACACACATAGTTATATTCACTAAGCGCCTATAATTACGCTTCTGTAAACTTACAGTATTAACTTGTATTTTTTGAAGTGTTGTTGCATACTGTAGTTGTACCAGGGGCGGATTAAGGAATAGGGACTTACATTCGTAAAAAGCAACTCCTTTTTATTTTTTGTCACCAAGGATGGGGATCCTTGGTGATTTTTTTGGGGAAATTATAAGGAGAGCGGTTGCGATATGTTATAATACGCAATGGATGTAAGCGTTATTATCATTGTTCAAAGGAGACGATTATGGATCGTGAGACATTAAACATGACAGCAGTCATAAAGGACAAAGCAAAACGTGGTTTCAATATTACAAAAAAGCACATGTCAACAGCACTTAAAGCGGATGAAGTACTAATAAAAATGAAAACCGCTTCATTCTGCGGGACGGATTATCATATTTATGATTATGATGAGTGGGCACAAAACCGCTTAACGCTCCCATTAACTGTGGGCCATGAATTTTCAGGCGAAATTATTAAACGCGGTGAGAAGGTTGAGCGTGTTCAAGTTGGCGATATTGTCAGCGCTGAGACGCATATTATTTGCGGAGAGTGTGAATTTTGTTTGCGTGATGAAGGGCATATCTGTGAAAATACAGAAATTATCGGTGTTGATACTGATGGGTGTTTTGCGGGATATGTAAAAATCCCTGCAGCAAATTGTTTTGTGAATTCAAAGGATGCTGATCCTTTGCATCTTTCTGTTCAGGAGCCCCTGGGTAATGCGGTGCATACTATGGGACATTACGATGTAAAGAACAAGGATGTTGTTATTCTTGGGACAGGCCCGCTTGGGTTAATGGGAATCGATGTTTCTAAACTTTATGGCGCAAAGAAAGTCATTGGTATTGAAATTAATGCCTACCGCCGTGAAAAAGCGAAAGAGCTTGGCGCTCACGCTGTGATTGATCCGTTTACAGAAGATGTTGTCGCGCGCGTTTTAGAAGAAACGAACGGCCGCGGTGCGGATGTGATTGGTGAGTTCAGCGGCAATAAAACAGCCATTGAACAAGCTTTTAAGTATATAAAACCTGGCGGAAAGATGAGTTTGCTTGGCATTCCTTCAAAGTCAATTACGCTTAATTTTGCGGATGATGTTGTCTTTAAGGGCATTGAGATTTATGGTGTGGTTGGACGCAAGATATATGAAACATGGCATGAAGTGAAACGTTTGATCGATTCAGGCCAGTTGAATTTGGACAAAATCATAACGCACACCATGCCGTTAAAGGATGTGGAAAAAGCTGCTGAAATTATGGGCAGCGGAAAGTGTGGAAAAATCGTATTGCTTCCTGAGGAGGATGACTATGTCTAAAGAAAACTTAAAATTCATTGATGCGCGCATAAATCAGCTTAAAGAGGATGGTGTGTACCGGAAACTTCCTGTGAATGAAGGACCTTGCGACAACCTCATTACATTAAACAATAAAAAGGTCATTAATCTTTCTAGCAATAATTACTTGGGACTGGCCAACCATCCACGTGTCAAGGACGCCGCAAAAAAGGCTGTTGATGAATATGGCGCTGGTGCAGGCAGTGTTCGCACAATTGTTGGAAACCAGGATTTGCTTGAAAAACTTGAAGCATTGCTTGCCGAATTTAAAGAAGAAGAAGCCGTCATGCTGTTTCAAAGTGGTCTTAACTGTAACATCGGTACGATTCAAGCGATTGCGGATAAAGGGGATCTCATTATCTCCGATGCCCTCAACCATGCGTCTATCATCGATGGTGTGCGTCTTAGTAAGGCGGATAAAGCGGTATATAAGCACAATGATATGGACGATTTAAAACGTATTTTGGAAGAAAAACGCTCAGATTATAACAATGTATTGATAATCACGGATGCTGTTTTCTCCATGGATGGCGATTTGGCACCGCTTGATGACATTGTTTCAATCGCAAAATCATACAATGCACTGACGTATGTTGATGATGCCCATGGAAGCGGGGTGCTTGGTAAAAGTGGACGCGGGACGATTGATCACTTTGGGTTACACGGCGAGGTAGACTTTATTGTTGGAACTTTGTCTAAAGCCATCGGTGTGGTTGGTGGTTATGTTGCGACCAAGCATAATGTAAAAGAATGGCTTTTACACCGTGCGCGCCCTTTGCTTTTTTCAACTGCACTCCCTCCGGCCGCAACGGCCGCAACCATAGAGTCCGTCAAAATGCTTATGGAAAGTGAGTCTCACACAAAAAAACTTTGGGACAACGCCAAATACTTTAAAGAGGGATTAAAGGATCTTGGGTTTGACATCGGTCACTCACAAACACCGATTACACCGGTTATGATTGGTGAAGCGTCCAAAACGATGGAATTTTCCAAAGCATTGCTTGAAGAAGGTGTGTTTGTTTCAGGGATTGTATTCCCAACCGTTCCCAAAGGCACTGGGCGGTGTCGCGCTATGATTAGCGCCTCGCATACAAAAGAAAATCTAGATGAAGCCATTGAAGCATTTGAAAAGGTTGGAAAATCACTAGGGGTCATTTGATCCCTAGTGTCTTTTATGCGTTCATATATTGGCTTTGGTGTGCTCAGTTTCTTTACCCTTGTTTTATATGGTGTCTCATTATTCAATTTGTATGCGATAAATGTTGGCTATATGCTTTTGTTTTTTGTGTTCATATTATTCACATTTGTTACAATTATCCATGAATTCAGACAAACTAGGCATCAACATTCAAATAAATATCCACTCGTTAGTAAAGCGGCGCTTTTTGTATTCGTTACCACAACCCTGGGTGCATTGTTAGCCTTTGGTTTTAATGCATATTTAGGACTTGGTGGTGTGCTTGCTTCAGGCATTGTTGGATTGATTGGCGCATATTTCTTTAAACCATATGCAGTGGGTATTTTCTGTGGCTCATTTTTAGGGATGACTAGCCCTGAACTATTTGATGGACTTACTTATATAGTGGCCGCATTATTGGTAGGGTTACTGTTTGTGCTGGCTCAGGATGTGTGGAATGGCTATGGTGGAAAACTTGGAACCACTGCTCTATCCGGCGCGATGATTGTGAGTATTGTCAGTGGGACTGATTTTTTGGAAACAGAACCATTTACCAATCTTGAAGCATTTTTAATTGTTGTTTTTTCGATAATCGGTGCACTGCTTACTTACATCTTAAATGTTCGTTATGCCCTTGGTCCGGTTAAAGCGAGTGCTTTAGTGGGCGTTGTTTTTGGATTGTTGCTTCCGCTTTTGATGCGTGATCTTGGACAGGGGATGGCCGTGGTTGTTTTTGGCGCATCGTTTGTTGGAATGAGCAATCAAAAAACCATGCCTGAAGAATCCATGATTATTTTGGCTGGATTGCTTTTTGGGCTCATATATTTGGCAAGTACGCCGTATTTTGGTGGTGCTGGTGGGAAACTGGGAACCATCGCCTTTTCGAGTGTGTTAAGTGTTTATGGACTGAGACGGGTACTTAGGCTTTTTATTGACCGTCCCATTAACAGGTCATAAGAAGTGTGATAACTTAAGATGAAAATGCGTTATAATGAGGACAGATGAAGAGGTGGCCATGATGAATTTGCTTGAACGCGTTAATCAAGAACCGTATAAAAAAATGTATGGTCGTGTGGTACGGCTACTGCGGAATCGTCAAAAACTGACACTTCGAACATTGAGTGATCAGGTGAATTTTTCGCATGCGTTTTTGCGTAAAGTGGAAATGGGTCAAACAGCCATTAGTGCTGAGCTGTTCAACAAGATTAACAGTGTTTTGGAAATTGATCTCGTTTATGATTATCAAAAAGAAATTGATTTTTTTGAAAATTTCAAAGAATATCATAATGCTCACCTTTATCTCGATATTTTGACCAAGCGTCAAATTTATGAACGGATTATTAATAATGCGGCGTTTCACAGCAATAGTTTGTGGATGGTTGAATATTTGATGGTTCAGATGGGCGAAACAGTGAGCACACCCTCAAAAGATAAACCCCTCCTTCATCAGCTTTATAATGATTTAACCAGTGTTGAAAGTTTGCTTGATGATTCAATGCGACAGCTTTATTTGATATATAAGGGCAGCTATTACTACCTAATCAATGATTTTAAACGTAATCGTCACACATTCATTCAAGCTTATGATATTGCGCCCAATGGCCGTTATGCTTCCTTGAGTCTTTATTTCTTGGGGTTAGCGTACGCCAACACGTTTAATTTGAAT
>PUMO01000135.1 GCA_003551405.1 Mollicutes bacterium
GACATTTCCCATGCGATTCAAACCTATGCGGAAGCCCAAGGCTATAGCGTGGTCCGTGAATTCGTTGGCCACGGAATCGGTCAAAACCTTCACGAATCTCCTCAGATTCCCAATTACGGTCCCCCAGGCAAAGGACCCAAATTAAAACCCGGCATGACCCTGGCCATTGAACCGATGATCAACATAGGCACTAAGGATGTTAAAGTCCTTGAAGATGGCTGGACAGCTATCGTTAGCGATAAGTCTTTAAGTGCCCATTATGAACATACCGTTTTGATCACTGAAGCGGAACCGGTCCTTCTGACCGCGCTTCAAAAAGGAGGAAGTCATCATGGCTAAAGAAGAAAAAATTGAGATGGAAGGCAAGATAGTTGAAGCTTTACCAAACACAGAATTCTTGGTAGAACTCGAAAACGGCCACCAGATCAAAGCTCACGTTTCGGGTAAAATCCGTATGTATTACATACGCATTCTACCTGGCGACAAAGTAACGGTGGAACTTTCCCCTTACGATTTAACACGTGGGCGTATTACCTATCGACACAAGTAATATAGTATAGGCCCTAAGGAGGATAATTTAGGATGAAAGTAAGACCATCTGTAAAAAAGATTTGCGACAAATGCAAAGTAATTAAACGTAAAGGGAAGGTCATGGTAATCTGTGACAATCCCAAGCATAAACAAAGACAAGGTTAATTAGGAGGTGCATGTATGGCACGTATCGCAGGAGGAGACATTCCAAGAGAGAAACGCGTTGTTGTTTCCCTGACTTATGTATTCGGAATTGGTGACACAACCGCCGCTAACATCCTTAATCAGGCAAACGTCAGTGAACACACACGCGTAAAGAATTTGAGCGACGAAGAACTTAAACGTATTCGCGAAGTAATCGCTAATTATAAAACTGAAGGTGACCTTCGCAGAGAAGTCAACCTTAACATTAAACGCTTGCAAGAAATCGGTTCTTACCGAGGCATGCGTCATCGCAGAAAGCTACCGGTCAACGGTCAAAAGACTCGAAACAATGCCCGTACACGTAAAGGACCAAAGAAAACCGTAGCGAAGAAGAAGAAATAGGAGGCGAAATTAAATGGCACGCAGAACTAGAACGAAACGCCGCGCTAAAAAGAATATTCCTTCAGGAATTGCCCATATTCACTCAACATTTAACAACACGATTGTCACAATCAGTGATCCAAATGGAAACGCAATTTCCTGGACAAGCGCTGGCGCACTAGGTTTTAAAGGAAGCCGGAAATCCACGCCGTATGCTGCACAAATCGCAAGCGAAGCTTGTGCCAAAGCAGCCATGGAACATGGCGTTCAAAAAGTAGAAGTTTCCGTCAAAGGACCGGGTCCTGGACGCGAAGCAGCGATTCGCTCACTTCAAACCGCGGGATTGGAAATTACTGCAATCAAAGATGAGACACCTATTCCACATAACGGATGTCGTCCACCAAAACGACCTCGTGGCTAATGCACAAGCAAACTAAGGGAGGTTGTTCATTTGAAAGATTTAAAATTTGAAAAACCAGAAACAACGATTATTCACGACGGTGAAACCCACGGTGAATTTGAAATTACCCCGCTTGAACGCGGATATGGAATCACACTTGGCAATGCGCTTCGTCGTGTATTACTTTCCTCACTTCCCGGTGCTGCAATTGTCAATTGCTCCATCGATGGTGTACAACATGAATTTTCAAGCATAGAAGGTGTCGTTGAAGACGTTACCACCGTTGTGCTCAATTTAAAAGATGTTGTCCTAAACATTGATGATGACAACCCGGATGTGGAAAAAGAATTGGAAATTGACGTAGAAGGTCCTAAAGAGGTTACCGCTCAAGACATTTCTGTTAAAGGCGACCCAGATGTGACTATCGTTAATCCAGACCAACACATTGCAACGGTGAATAACGGAAGTTTCCGCATGACCATGACCGCCCGTCGCGGTGTTGGTTATGTCAGTGCGGAGAAAAACAAAACATTTAACCATCAAGTGGGAGTTATTCCCATTGACAGCATTTATACCCCTGTGCAACGCGTTAAATACGATGTGGAAAAGACCCGTGTCGAAGATAGCGCAGATTATGACAAACTATATATTGAAGTGGAAACAAACGGTTCAATCACACCAAAAGAAGCAATGGGTGTGGCTGGACGCATGATGATTTCTCACTTACAACAAGTTGTCGAGCTTTCTGAAAAAGCACAGGAAGAAGACTACATGGTTGAAAGAGAGTCCGAACAAAACTCTCAAAAACTTGAATTGCCAATCGAAGATTTGGATTTGTCTGTTCGCAGTTACAATTGTTTGAAACGCGCAGGGATCAACACTGTCTCAGAATTGACGCAAAAGACCGAGGAAGACATGATGAAAGTGCGCAACCTTGGTAAAAAATCCCTCAAAGAAGTCAAGCAAAAACTCGAGGACCTTGATCTTTCGCTTGCAAGACACTCATAGGAGGTTTTTACAATGGCTACATATCGCAAATTAAACCGAAGAAGCGATCAACGTAAAGCAATGCTTCGTGACCTTGTGAGCAATTTGATTGTTCATGAACGTGTTGAAACGACACATGCTAAAGCCAAAGAAGTCAGCCGTATCATGGATAAAATGATTACCCTCGGCAAAAAAGGCACAGTAGAAGCGCGTCGCGATGCGGCAGCTACGGTTCGTTTCTTGGATACACCCGAAGATAAAAATGCCTTACAAAAACTGTTCGACGATCTCGCCCCACGTTTTGAATCCAGAAGTGGTGGATACACGCGTGTCCTCAAAATGGGACCACGTCGTGGTGACGCTGCTGAGATGGCTATCATCGAATTGGTTGAGTAAGTTCCAAGACAAGTGACCCGCGTTGTGGGTCACTTTTTTTGTCTGTTATGTAATTAATGCAATTTAACATAAAATTTGATATAATTAACCTCGGTTTTTGCAGGAGTTGATGCTTATGAATCCAATGATTGAAATTAAAAACCTCTCATTTGCCTATACAAAAGACAATATGGTTGTTGATAATGTCAACTTAACCATTAACAAAGGCGAGTGGGTCACTATACTTGGCCATAACGGCAGTGGAAAAAGCACCTTGTCAAAGTTGATGATTGGGCTTTTACGCGCTAAGACTGGCACGATTAAAATAGATGGTCTCACACTCAGTGAAGAGACAGTGTATGACATACGCAAAAAGGTCGGTATCGTGTTTCAAAACCCCGATAACCAGTTTGTTGGTGTAACGGTGAGGGATGATATTGCTTTTGGTTTGGAAAATTTACAGATTCCTAGAGAAACAATGATCGAAAAAATCGATAAATACGCTAAAAAAGTCAATATGCAAGAATTCATGAACAAAGAACCCCAACAACTCTCCGGTGGACAAAAACAACGCGTGGCCATTGCGGGGATTCTTGCGATGGAAACCGATGTCATTATATTTGATGAAGCGACTGCCATGCTTGATCCCAAAGGCCGCAAGAATATTTATGAATACATGAAAGAATTAAACCGTGAAGGGGTGACCATCATCACCATCACCCATGATATGAAAGAAGCGGTTGATGCGGACCGAATTATCGTATTGAAAGATGGCCGCATTTTGAGAAATGACACTGCTCAAAATATCTTAAAAGACCAAGAAACCCTTGAACAATCGAACCTGGAGCTATTATTGCCGCTTGATGTCCTCTATTCACTTGAAAAGGAAAACGTGAATCACGACGCACTCAAGGAGTATTTATGGCAATCGAGTTTGAAAGGGTAAGTCACCAATATGTTGGCGTGGATCAAAAAGGATATTTGGCGATTGAGGACATTCGTTTAAATATCCGTGGTGATGGGGAACTGATAGCGCTGATCGGTGAAACTGGTAGTGGTAAAAGCACCCTTGTTCAACATATGAACGCACTGCTTCAACCCACGCAAGGACGCATGAACATATTTGGAATTAAAGTTGATAATCTTACTAAAAAGCGTAAGGATGTCAAACTGACGCCCATCCGAAAACAAGTCGGGCTTGTGTTTCAGTTTCCTGAGTATCAGCTGTTTGAAGAAACGGTTGAAAAGGACATTATGTTTGGCCCCAAAAACTTTGGTGCTTCAGAGGCAGATGCCAGAGAAAAGGCCCGTGAAATCATCAATGTTGTTGGTCTTGATGAAAGCTATTTGTCGCGGAGTCCATTTAATTTGAGTGGTGGAGAAAAAAAGCGGGCGTCCATTGCAGGAATCTTGGCGATGGAACCCGATGTGCTTATTTTGGATGAACCCACAAGCGGACTCGACCCCTTGGGGCGTAACGCCCTTTTGGAGGTATTTAACACGATTCATGAAACACTCAATACGACAGTCATTATCATCACCCATGATATGAATACGGTCTATGAATATGCCAAGCGTGTTCTTGTCATGCGTGAGGGAACATTGGTTTACGATGGCGATCCACTCAAACTCTTTTCAAAGAAGAATATAGACCGATGGAATCTTGATAAGCCAGAAGTATTGGCGCTTGCACAAGATATAGAAAACAAGTTTGACATTCACTTTGACACGCCGCCCAGAAACAAGACGATGCTTAAAGACGCACTCAAGGAGGCGTTAAAATGAAAAACATCGTTATTGGGCGCTATATTCCGGGCAACAGTTTCCTTTACAGTATGGACCCACGTGCCAAAATTATTACATTGCTTATTTTAATGATTGGTGTTTTCTTGCTTGATTCGATTGTTTTCATGTTGGTTTCAATTGGTTTAATTGCTTTGTTGTTATTGGCTGGAAGAATCAGCATTAAGCGGGTTTATCTTGGGCTGCGGCCGCTTATGTTCTTGCTTATTTTTACGTTTACTTTCCAAATTCTCTTTAATGATCAAGGCGATGAACTTTATGCTGCGCCGACCCATTTTTCCTTGTTGACGGTGGGACTATTGTTCGCTTTGATTGTGCTCTGGCTTAAAACAAAACAGTATATCCGTTTTAAACTATTATATTTCTTACTATTTGTAGTGATGGGCTTTGCAGTACTCATAAATATTGACACAGGATTGGTCTTTGCAACACCAACCTTCTCGGTGCACCAAGAAGGTGTCAATATGGCGCTATTTATCATGCTCCGGCTCATCATCATTGTGACGCTTTCTACCATTTTAACCATTACCACCAAGCCGACTGATTTGAACTTGGGGCTTGAACGTGTATTAAA
>PUMO01000021.1 GCA_003551405.1 Mollicutes bacterium
CGCAGACACCAAGACACTGGACGGGCTTTCAGGCGTCGGTGACTTGATTGTTACGTGCACGTCGCAACACTCGAGAAACTTTCAAGCCGGCTACAAAATCGGACAAGGTACCGATTTAAATAAAACCTTGGATTCGATGAGTATGGTTGTTGAAGGGGTGCGGACTACTGAAGCTGCCTATCAACTTTCGAGTGAAGCCAACATAGATACCCCGATTATTGATGCCATTTATGAAGTCGTCTTCAATCGCCGCCATCCCTTTGATGTCATCGGCGAACTGCTCAATAGAGATTTTAAAGCGGAAAACCTCTCATAAAAGGGAGTTTTTCCGTTTTTTTTGGCTAAAAACCCCTTGATTCCTTGCAAACCGCTGCATTACTTGCTATAATTCACTTAAGTTAATAATAAGAAGGAGGGAATGCATCGCAATGAACAAAACAGAGTTGGTAGCAAAAATTGCAGAACAATCAGGACTTACTAAAAAAGATGCAGAAGCGTCATTGAATGCGACATTAGATTCTATTCAGGACGCATTGGTCAGTGGTGATAAAGTTGTGCTCACTGGTTTCGGAACATTTGAGGTCAGAGAACGTAAACCACGCGTTGGACACAACCCACGTACTGGCGCACCAATCAACATTGATGCACAGCGTTCTCCAGCATTCAAAGCAGGCAAAGTCTTAAAAGACGCTGTCCGCTAATATGCACAAGAAAGAATACCGTCGTGAGACGGTATTTTTTTGTTTTTTAAGCAATGGCGCACAAACCAATTTTGTGGTACGCTTAACAGTAGTAGGGAAGTGATGATATGCGCGCATTAACAAAAACAACAATCGATGCAATAAAAAACGATCAACCCGACAAAATGGATGTGATTGATGGTGTTGATGAGAAAGGCAACAATGCACTTTATTACGCGATTAAAAACAAAGCGCCCGCCGCTTTGAACTTTTTACTTGAACAAGGGCTCTCACCAACCTTCCTTTATGAAAATAAAAATACACCCTTGCATTTAGCGGCGCAAAATGGCTTTTTTGATGGTGTGAAACACTTAATCAATCAGTCAGTCTATGTCAATATTTTTAACGATAAATTCCAAACCCCTTTGATGCTTGCGGCACTTAAGGGAAGTTTTGAATCTGTTCACGCACTTTTAAACGCGGGCAGTGACCAAACCGCAACGGATGAAGATGGCAATAATGTGCTTTATTATGCAATCCAAAGCAAAAACCCAAAAGTTTTTGATGAACTGCTCCGCCGTGGTGCCCCAGTCGATACACTCAATACGCAAGGTGAAACATTGTTGCATGCGGTGGCGCGCTTTGGGACAGGGACCATGCTTAAAATGCTTTTGGACCGGGGCATTTCACCGTATATTGAAAACCTGTATGCCCAGTCCCCCCTGCATCTTGTTGCGAAGCGCGGTCACGACCGTCTTGCGGCCTTATTGCTTGAATATGGATTAACCCCGAGTTTGGTGGACCGTTTCAACCATTCGCCGATTGATTATGCGGCGCACTTTGGGTCTTTGAGTACGTTATTTGAACGTGCAGAAAATGACGCAGAAGTTACGCGCAGCATGCAAGCCTATCCACTTCATAGAGCACTTCGCGAAAAGCGTTTTGATGAAGCGGAGGCACTAATTCGCATGGAAAAGGGGATTGAATCACGCGATATTTATGGCAATTTACCGATATTTTATGCGCTTATCCATTATGATCCTTTAATTGTCAAACGATTGCTTACACTCAGTGACAATATTGTAGATATAGATGCCTACGGACACAGTGTTTACTTTTATGCAGCGCTTTTTAATAAACCGCTGATTTTTAAAACCAAACCCATAAAAAAAGAAGCACTCAATCGTCGCACACTGGCGATCATTGAGGCTTCAAGCTTAAACGGCAATATCTGGCCCGAAGAAGAGTAAAGCAACCGCAATAAGGTTGTAGGCCATATGAATAAATATGGGGATAAAAATGATTTTACCAGACCAATAATAAACCATACTGAGCACACCGCCAAGTGCAGCATAAGGAATGATGTTAATCCACTGGGCCGTGTCCACCAGCAAATCAGCCATGATATGGATAAAACCGAACAAAAGACTGTTAACAACAATGGCGAAGGCGTTTCCGAATCGTTTGTGAAATAGGCCGTATATCCCTTTTCTAAAGACAATCTCTTCACTGATGGGAGCTAAGAACCCTGCAAAAATCACCAAGGAAATCGATGCGAACATCCCCGCATCCGTCAGTGCTTCAATGGCTGCTTGGTTTTCTGGGGAGATGTCATAACCGAATTGCATCATAATGCCATTGACGATACCATTGACGGCGAGGAGCCCAAAAAAGCCACCGATCAAGTAGCGAAACGTACGGTTTTTATTGCTTTTAAAATATATCCATTGGTTGTCTATCAAATATCTTTTGCCTAAATAGAACAACGCCACTGTAAGTGAAATATACCACACCAGATTGACTGCGGCGTTAAAGTTTGCAAACCAGACCTCATTATCCAATAGTTCTGGAAAAGCTAAAGGGACGATTGCGCCGATAAACTGAATTGCAACAAAAGAAATGACATACGCCAGGACAATGGTATAATTAAGTGAGAAACGTTTTGAATGCATGATGTGCACCTCCTTAAAGACATTAAAATTGACAGCTGGCATGCATATGATACCATATTATCACATCTGAACGTATAATTAATGAAATGTGGTGTAAAAATGGCAAACAAAAAGAAAAAAACCTTTGCGGTCATTGGACTGGGACGCTTTGGATTGAGCGTCGTTGAAGAACTCATAAGGAGTAACCGTGAAGTGCTTGTGCTCGACCGCAACCAAGACAGGATTTCAAAGGTCGCTAAAATTGCAACCCACACGGTTGTGCTTGATACTTCTGATGAAAGCGCACTGAAGGAAGTGGGCATTCAGTCCATTGACCACGTCATTGTGGCCATTGGAAAAGATATAGAAGACAGCATCATGACCACCCTGATCTTAAAAGAACTCGGTGTAAAACAAATTACGGTCAAGGTTCAAAATCATTATCACGAAAAGGTTGTCAAACCCCTGGGTGCTGATGAAGTGATTCAACCTGAACGTGTCACGGGGAAACGGTTGGCCCATAGAATTTTATCGGATAATATGCTTGAATTTTATGACTTAAGTGATAATCATAGTTTTGTTTCCATTAAAGTGCCACCGCGTATTGCGGATACGACGGTTGCGAACCTTGACTTACGTGATAAGTTCAGAGTCAACCTTGTCGCAATTAAACGGGATGGCGATGTGATTATTCCGCATCCTGAAGAGGTTTTCGAAGCAAGTGATGAATTGCTTATTGTTGGTTCCAATGATGATTTGAACAAGTTTACTGCGTGGTGTGAAAAATAAAACGTTGTTAGGGGAGGCGCCTATGAAACGGACCATAGTTATAGCCTCAAGTAATGAAGGGAAAATTGAGGAGATTAAACCCTCACTACTTTCCCATGGTTTTAAGGTGCTTACCTTGCGTGATTTTCCGCATGTGCCCATCAATGAAGATGGTAAGACATTCAGGGAAAATGCTGAGAAAAAGGCACGTGCGGTCGCAACACTCACCAAGTTCCCGGTTATCGCGGATGATTCAGGGCTTGAAGTGGATGCACTCAGTGGTGCACCCGGGGTGCATTCCAAACGGTTTTCACACAGTGGCCTTGACGCTGATAATAACGCGCGACTCTTGTCGCTAATGGAAAATAAGACCAACCGCAGGGCCTGTTTTAAAACGATTATCGTGCTTAAGGAATCCAGTGGGGATGAGCGCATTTTTGAAGGGCGTCTTGATGGATACATCCACACAGTGAGTGAAGGGGAAAGCGGATTTGGCTATGATCCCGTGTTTATACCAGTCGGCTATCACGAGACCCTTGCTCAACTTGGAAGTGTCCACAAACAAAATATGTCGCACCGACAAAAGGCGCTTTCGCGTCTGAGCGCTTATTTAAAGCTTTCAGACGTCTAAAGCGTCATTTTCATAAGGAAGGGAAAATGTATGCAATTAATTGAAACGATTGACCAGGCACTCAAAAACAATGATAAACCACGTGCAGTAGAAGTGGTTATTGAAGCGTTTGAAGACGGAATGGATGTTGTGACATTCTATGAACAGGTTTTAACCGAAATTTTAAACCGTGTTGACTGTGATCAAAATGATGCGGACTGTATTTGGCTCGAACATCAAATGTCTTCAATTGCGCGAACATTGGTGGAAATCACATACCCTTACGTCATCAAACAAAAACGTCCGCCCCATGCCAATCAGCACGCAATGATTGTTTGTCCTAAAAACGAAACGCATGAGCTTGGGGCCTTGATGGGGGCGCACATGTTTGAACTGGTTGGCTTTAAAACCACCTACATAGGTGCCAATACGCCGGTTTATACGATTGAAAGCGCCATTAATACGCTACACCCCACCCATCTTGTGCTCAGTGTATCCAATGCGTATCATTTGTTTGAAGTTGACAAAGTCATCACTCGCCTGCGTGCTGAGTATAAAGACTTGAAACTAATCGGCGCAGGACGCGCCTTCACTTATAACAAAGACCACTTCAAGGATTCTGTCGATGCATTAATCGAAAGTTTTGAGACAGTGAAACATTTAGCCGCGAAGGGGGAAAAGTAATGTTGCCCCTTAAAATTGCGTTTCGTTTTTTATTTGCTTCTAAACTTCAAACTGTCTTAATTATGGTCGGCATCGGCATTGGGGTGAGTGTGCAAATATTCATTGGGTCTTTAATTGACGGCCTTCAGGATGATTTGCTTGATTCCACGATTGGAAATCAACCGCATATTACTATTAGTGCGCCAGCACGCAATGAACGCTTGGATGATGATATGGCGCGTTTTCAAACCATCCAGGATTTTGATGACGATTTTACTGCTACGGCTCGTACGCTTGAAGGCCCTGCGAATATCTTGGGTGATGAAACGGACCCCGTTGTCATCCGTGGGTTTGATTATGAGGAATCCGAAGGCATTTATGGCTTTTCACAAAGACTAAAAAGCGGACGGTTAGCGGAAAGTGACGACGAAGTTGTAATTGGAAAAGATTTATTCGAGTTACAGGA
>PUMO01000192.1 GCA_003551405.1 Mollicutes bacterium
CAACAGCAACAACAACAAACTGGTGAAGAAAGCGAACAATCAAGCACTGACGACGATGACAATGTAGTCGACGCAGACTATGAAGAAGTAGACGACGAATAATGCCCAATGAAGCAGCCCCCGGCTGCTTCATTGCGTGCAACTGAGGTGATTCCATGAGCAAACGCGATTACTATGAAATACTGGGCGTCGACAAAAACGCGTCAAAAGAAGACATTAAAAAGGCGTACCGCAAACTCGCGCGCAAGTACCATCCCGATGTGAGTGAAGAAGAAAACGCCGCTGAGAAGTTTAAAGAAGTCCAAGAAGCCTACGAAGTCCTAAGTGACCCCCAAAAGCGCAGCCAATATGATCAGTTCGGTCATTCAGCCAATCAAGGCGGCGCCGGTGGGTTTGAAGGCTTCGGTGGCGCTGGAGGCTTTCAGGACTTTGATTTTGAAGATATATTTTCCCAGTTCTTTGGTGGTGGACGGCGCACGCAGTCACGCCGTGCCAATGAACCCCGCAAAGGCCAAGACATTCAAAAACGGATGCGCGTAACCTTTAAAGAGGCTGTGCACGGTGCCAAGAAAAAGATACGCACCACAGTTTATGAAGAATGTTCTACCTGCAATGGCTCAGGCGCCCACAGTAAAGATGACATAGAAACCTGTTCAACTTGTAAGGGAACAGGTTCGATTATGCAAGAACAACAAACCCTGTTTGGTCGTACCCGGACCCAAACGGTTTGTAATAGCTGTGGTGGAACGGGTAAAACCATTAAAAACAAATGTAAAACCTGCGGCGGCGAAGGTGTCGTCGGAAAAGAAAAAACCGTTAATGTCGATGTGCCATCAGGCATTGATACCAACCAACAGCTCCGTATGCCGGGCTTTGGTCACAAAGGTGTTAACGGCGGTCCACCGGGCGATTTATACATTGTCTTTGAAGTTGAAGAAGACGATGTCTTTGAACGCCACGGTGATGACTTGATCATTGAAATGCCCATCACCTTTGCGCAAGCCGCACTGGGCGATGAAATCATGGTGCCTACTCCGCACGGTGATGTCAAACTCAAGGTGCCTTCTGGCACACAGTCTCACACAACATTCCGCATTAAAAACAAGGGGGTCCCAAACTTAAGAAGCAAACGCAAAGGCGACCTTCATGTGCTGGTTAAAGTCGCTGTGCCGAGCAAACTCAACAAAAAACAAACCGACTTGCTCAAACAGCTTGATAAAACTAACATGCACGAAAACGATACCGTGTGGGACAA
Source organism: Mollicutes bacterium (assembly GCA_003551405.1). Classification (GTDB taxonomy): domain Bacteria; phylum Bacillota_I; class Bacilli_A; order Izemoplasmatales; family Izemoplasmataceae; genus B1SED10-225. The sequence goes on from PUMO01000192.1 coordinate 1,256, forward strand.
AATTAAAAACAAATTCAAATCATAAGAAAAGGCGCTTTATAGAGAATGGCTCTATAAAGCACCTTTTTTATTGGTTAACTGGTCAAATGTTTTTTTCATGGTATCAAGAGAAGTTTCAAACTGGCTGAAGTAGGTTTCCAAGTTGACAGTGACGGTCTGCATGTATAAACCGTGATGAATCGCAAACGTGTGAATATCTTCATATAACGTTTGGTCCATTAAAAGAAAATAATGAATGAGTGCTTCCCTAAAATGCGTCATTAACGCTTTTTCCTTTTGAAAAAGCAGTTTGTAAAATGTGCCATCGATTAACAAATCAACGCGCGGTCCGCCGCATTGGTCACTCAATGACCCTTCAATGTCGAATTGTGTATGCACATGGCCATGCGGGATGAATTGATCTAATATGGTTTGGTTATGTTGGGTCAAAAACTGTTCTATCCATGCACTTGAAGTGTTTTCACAGAATGTATTCACCCAAAATGCCGTGTGGCGCGCGCAAGTCATGCCAAGTTTTTGGTTGTTGATGGCACACATGATATGGGATTCAAAGTCAGGTGCTTTTGTTATTGCCTCAGGTAATGCGTCCTTAAGATATATAAGCAAATCATGGGTCGATTCAAATTCATCCTCATGCACTGCGCTGATGATTTGCATTTTGACAAGCCAGGGATAGATAGTTTTAAATGTCTCTGCATGTTTTGGGTCGTCTGTTTTTAACTGAGGGCTATTGAGCCTTAAACTTGATGGCCTGGGGAACGAATCAAGCCACTGTTTCAGTGCGTTGTTATGACGCGGGTCATAGGGTGATTGTATTGTCATATTTATAGCCTCCTTATGAACCCATAATATCACATAAAAAAATCCACCCGAAATAAATCGGGTGAATTTTAACTTTAATCTTCTTCAAGCAAGAAGTCCTGATACGCTTTGGCGACGTCACTGAGTTTATCGACAATCAAAGCGTGCCCCGCGTCATCAAAAAGCTGTATGCGCGCATTGTCACCAATGGCTTGTTGGTTTTTCTCTGCATATTCCACCGGCACGACTTTATCGCCTTTACCGTGTAAGATCAAGACTGGCAGGTTCAACTTATCCACCGCACCAGAGCCCTCAGTAACGCCGTTATGTTCGTGAGAGATATTGAAGTGCGACAGTGCGTAGTTGACATCAACCAAATTCCGTTGTTGCATAAATGCTTTTTCGTATTTTACCATGCGCCCATCAAGCGGCTTTTTATGTGTGTAAAGACTCTTATTGAGGACCAGTCGCAAGGTTTTTCGTTTGTTTTTCTTGCGAATGTTTTCAAGCATTTTGACCCCATCCGCAATGTCTTCTTTAGTGCTGAGATAGTTCCCCGTCTTTTTAAGGCCAAAGAATTTACGCTCTTCCATGGGGTATCCATGCACTGGACCTGAAGACATGAGCACCAGTTTTTCGACCAGATCCGGATAATCGATTGCAAACTGCATCGCAATGTTACCACCCAGTGACCATCCGGCCACATGCAGTTCCTTTTTAAAATCCATTGCGTCCGCAAAGGCCTTTAAGTCTTTTGAAAAATCTTTGAGGCTGTCGATGGGTGTGTTGTAGCTTGATTCACCAAATCCACGCAAATCGACCGCATAAACCGTAAAATCGGTCGCGAGTTCATTCATGAGCACATCCCAGTTCACTGAACTGTTCATGTTGCCGTGGAGTAACAAGAGTTTGTGGATGCCTCCTTTGCGCTTTCGGTAAAAGTATGTTTCACCAGTGCTAAGTTCAACGGTTTTTTCTTCGAATGCTGTCATTCGAGCCATTGATTGTGCCTCCCTTTTGTTTTAATTCACCCATATTATAACAAACCAATCCGTGCATTATCAATTTTGCTAAAAGTGTGTCAAATATATACAGGAATTGTTGTCAAAATTCAACATTCATGATACTAAATTCCTGTGATACAAAATATGTTTTAAGTTGTATTACAAAAACTGTTATAAAAATAGGAGGTTACAAATTTTTTAAGACTTTCAACAGGGGATTGGCCATTGTGATGGTAGGTATGGTTTTGGTTGGGTGTGAGAATTCTGAAGACACCAATGAAGAACGTGTGTCTTTTGAAGACGGAACTTATCGCGGATCATTTTCGGATAGAGATGTAATGCATGTAGGCATTCAAATTACCCTTGAAGACAACATTGTGACAGAAATCAGTCACAGACACATGGCTTACAGAGGAACGGATTATTTGGCAGATGACGCGGATGATACGACACAAGGGATTGCTGAACAGCATAAAAAAGCAGTAGAACACCTTGTTGGCAAAGACATTAGGGATCATCTCGCAGATCTTTACGAACCAGGCGAGCATGTTGATTTTGGTGATGTTGAAGATGTAGATGGCTTCTCAGGCGCTACTATTTATTCACAAAAAGAAATTTCTGCAATTGTTGATGCATTGGATAGAGGCGTCTACAGATTTAGAGAAGTTGTCGGCGAAGTACCAGAGGGCTATTCACCGCTAGATTAATCACATCAATGCACAGTTTCTTTTTGGGTATTGTGTGTTGACACTAATTTTGTAAATGCTTATATTCCTTCATTAAATAATTTTTTCGGAAATCCGACAAATGTCTCGGATTTCCGTTTTTTTATGGTTGATTGCGGTATTTGACGCCCTATATATGATTTGAACCGATAAACCATTATATTATTAGCTTTTTACGTACTAAAGTCCATGCTATAATACTAAAGGTGATATTATGCAACAATATTTTATAAATGCCCCTGTTCCTGAGTCATTGCGCTTAAAGGATGACGCTATCCATCATCATCTGCGCCGTGTTATGCGTGCAAGAGTTAACGATGAACTTATTGTCTGCCAGCCTGATGAGACATGTTTTTTAATGCGCATTCAAACCATTAACGACGACCACGTAGTTCTTGAACGTATCCACGTTATCAACAATGCCACGCACCCGCTTTCAATCACACTTTTTCAAGGGCTTATCAAACGGACCGCTTTTGAAATCAGCTTGCAAAAAGCCGCTGAACTTGGTGTTAAGCGGTTTGTGCCATTAAAAAGCACACGTTCGATTATTAAAATAGATGACAATGCAGTGAATAAAAAAACGGCGCGCTATCAAACCATCGCCAAAGAAGCGAGTGAACAATCCCATCGCCAGGATATGATGCATGTGAATGTCCCTGCTGATTTGCGCGAAATCGATCTCAAGGCTTTTGATGTGGTGATTGTTCCTTATGAAGCCGCGTCTTCACAAATGCGTCTTTCATCAGCCTTGTCGGAGATTAAATCCGGCATGTCAATAGCGGTTGTCATAGGGCCAGAAGGCGGATTTTCATCTGAAGAAATCGAACATTTAAAAACGCGTGGTGCTCTCGTGGTATCTTTGGGTCGCCGTATTTTGCGCAGTGAAACGGCCGCACTCTTCATCATGAGCGCCATCAATTACGAAACGGAGTTATGAGTATGCCTACCATTGCTTTTAAGACACTCGGCTGTAAAGTCAATCATTATGAAAGCGAAGCACTGCAAGAATTATTTGTCAGTGAAGGTTTCACCATTCATAGTTTTAATGAATTTAGTGATATTTATGTCATCAATACTTGCACTGTGACCAATCAAAGCGATTCCAAAAGTCGTAAGATGATTCGCCAGGCCGTCCGTAAGAACCCCGATGCCATTGTGGCGGTTATTGGCTGTTATGCGCAAGTCGACAGTGAAAACATTGCGGCGATAGATGGCGTTGATATTATCATGGGCACCACTGATAGGGGAAAACTGCTTGAGCATATCAGACGCTTCATGCG
>PUMO01000160.1 GCA_003551405.1 Mollicutes bacterium
ATTTCTTGGTCATGGCCGAATCCACCGGTCGCAATCACCACGCGGCCTTTAACATGCAGCGTCTTAACTGAGGATGATTGGGTTTTAGCAATATCAACCGCAACCACCTTACGCGCTTTCATATGCAGTTTACTAAGCGATTGACGGAAGTAAAAATCAACCCCCGCTTCCTGGGCGCACATGGTAAGCGCATCGATAATGTCTTTGCCTTTTTTATTGACAGGCGTAAGTCCACGCGCGACTGAGTGACCACCAAAAATATCAACGCGGTTTAAAAATTTAACACCCTGCGTCTTTAGCCATTCATACGCACTCTTAGACTCTGAGGCGACAAGGCGAACCAGAGGTTCATGATTTTTATATTCACCGGCTTTTAACATGTCGCGGGTAAGTAATTCTATCGAATCTTCAATTCCGCGGTCCCGTTGCAAATCACTGCCCACACCAACAATCCCACCATCACTGATCAACGTATTTCCACCCGCCTTGGGCAGTTTATCAATCACCGCAACACGTCGATAATGTTTTGACGCTTCAATTGCGGCACTTAGTCCCGCCACACCTGAGCCAATCACGATCACATCATATACGTTGGCATGATTCATGGGCGCACCTCCTTATTTAATCTATATATTGTTATTATAACAGTAATGCTCGCCTTTAATATCCATATTAAAGAAAAAACAAGCCCTAATAGGCTTGTTTAATCGTGGACTGTGATTTGTTCTTCGTCAAAAACAAGGAGCTGTGGTGCATTGAACCATCCCATGATTACACCATCAACATCGATGGTGTCACCGACGCTCAAGGTTTGTAAAAAGTCTGCGAGGTCATCAGAATCTTCCAGGCGACTATCAAAACGAAGCGTAATGGTAGCATCATCACTGCGCGTTAATTCAAAGTTTGTCGCATTGCTTTGTTCATCAATGGTTGTAATTTCCATTTCATCATGCGCAACACGCTGCCCTTGATATTCAATCATGGCATCACTGTCTTCTATATCCATACCGGTCAAATCAATGACGTCTGGCAAGGATTGGTCACTTTCTAGCACACTTACGGTGTCTAAAAATCCAATTTGAATCAAGCCATTGAACGCCCCGCGTTCACCCTCTACAAGCACGTGGTCTCCAATGGAAACATTACCAATAAAGTTTCCTGGTGGATCATAAAGGGAAATCCCTGCTGTGTCATCCGCGATGAAGAATGTATTGTGATTGGATTTTCCAACGACAATGCCTTCTACTTGGAGTTCATCACCACTTGAGGCACTGTCTAACAATTGATGAATGGTATCATAGACCGCAAAATCTTCTGACATTTCACGGACCGTACCTTCAAATTCTCTCGTTGTCTCACTGTCTCCCAGAAGAATGGTTGCTATCAAGGTCACTGTCGCGTCCCCTTCACCATAAACGGGCCGTGTGACAATCACTTCCTGTTCAGCTAAATCACCACTGAGGGTATCACCAAGACTGAGTACATCGTCCGGTGAGACTTCCCATTCAATTGTGGTGTCATTGCGCCCTTCAATGGGCACCACAAAATTTCCGGTTATACTATTGATGTCGGTACTGTAAATGTTAAGCCTATCAGCTGCATCTTCTAGGAGTTCCATGTCATCTTCACCGTTACACGCCGCAAGGCTGAAAACCAAACCACCCATCAAAACCATCATAAAAAGCTTTTTCACTAAACAAACCTCCCTAAACTGTTTTATGATTTTATTATACCAAAACCCTTCATTTGCTTTTAGGCGGGGATTTAACATGCACGCTTACGCTTTTATCATGCATCGTTTAATGTGAAACAATAAAAAACGCATCCGGCCATCCGGATGCGCGTCACATTATTAAAGCATGCAATTCAATATTTTTTTGTTCGAACCATGACTACTACGACACTAAAAACCTGTTAACAGTCATCAATTAGACCCATAATTTTGTTTGCGAATTGACCCATCCAGTTTGTGGATAACAAGGGAGGCACGGTGTTTTTTCGCAAGCGTTTTGGCATACGTGATGGCTTCTGCCTGGGTTTTAAAGTGTTTGATGGTTTTGTCTGAATGGGCTTTTCTTACCCGCCACATTTTATAATAATCACTGGTTTCATCCGTGTTGCGTGAGACATGATAAGCCTGCACATGCTTATTTTCTTCAGGGTCTGCGGTTGCATGCGTGCGTTCAATGGATTCATCCATTGGTTGCGATGAAGATTTTTTGGACGCATCTTTGGAAGTTTTAACGTTCTGATTCGGTTTTTTAGGTTGTTTTTTACCAAACAGTTTTTTCAATATTCCCATTTAAACGCCTCCTTATATGCGCGTGATGATAATTTAATTGTAAATGATTCATACCATGCACACAAGTGAAGATGCTTGAAAAGGTGATGAAATGACAGTTTTCAACAATCCCCATAACAAAAACAGCACCCTTAAGGTTTAATTACAACCCAAAGGGTGCCGTTACTTGCGTACCTGTTTATTCCATCATCGTTGCATCGACAACAGACCGTTTGGTCGCTTCATAGCCTGCATCATTGATGGCGTCGATGAAAACATCCGCAAGGATGTCTTCGTCTTCAAACCAGATGTGTCCGATCTTATTGGCCACATCAATATCAACACTTGTTGCGCCAAGTGGCTTTAACATACTGCTAATACGGTTGACACATGAGCCACAGTGCATGCCATCAATCTTGACGTTCAATACCTTTTTCCCGTTCATGGAAACCCTCCTTTAAACAAAGTTCATCCAATATCGATTGTTTTTACGTGTTTCTTCTAATGTTAAGTTAAGGATACATTAACACTTTGAACGAATTATGAATGGACAATGTTAATCTCTCCTTTTTTGGACATACATTAAGCGCCCACAAAAAAAGCGTCCCCTTTAAGAAGGACGCTTCATGCAAACCTATGGTTTCACACTGTGTGTTCTATCTAAGCGATTATCCTGTTGAAGAATCTAACGCTGCTTTTCTCAATGCTTCAATGATAATTTGATTTGATGGGTTGTCAGGAAACGCGTCGTCGTCTGCGTCTATCTCTGCACCTGCAGAAAATACAAACGCACGGTTGGTATCCGCTGAAGGATTACCGGCATATACATAACCACTGTCTTCGCCGTGGTAATAAAGGACATACCAATCGCCCTGATAGCGGAACGCCAAGTACTCTGCGTCACTGCCTATGCCTTCTAAATAGTCATCCAATATTTCTGTATGCGCATCATATTGAAAATCAAAAACAGATTCACTGGCCATGTCTAAAAATACGGCTGCGCCAGTGCTGAACTCAATCGCGACGTTTGTAATGACAAATTCATCCTGATTGGAACACTGCTTGGCCTGTGCGTTAGAGGCGCAATAAAGCTGCGCGGCATTTCGAACGGCCGTCGCATCTCCAATCACACCATCACGCTCTGCGTTGTCAACAATGTTACCGACTGCAGGGATGGCAATGCCTGCAATGATTCCTAGAATTACAATGACAATCAACAATTCAACCAACGTAACCCCTTGATGATTTTTAAGCAATGATTTCATTTTTAACGCCTCCTTTTAATGAATTAAAAAACAGCCAGTCACCTGTCCAAGGTAACTGGCTATCTTATTAAGACCGCTAGTTTCCCGTTTCCTTCGTAACTGAAAACGGTTTTTATGGACTCATGACAAGTCATTTGTAATGGTAGCTTAATCATACGATGCGCAGCACAAATTGTCAAGAGAAAACGGCTTAATGCTGCTTTTGAGCACCAAAATACAAAAGCATAGTTTCCTCGTCCTTAACAAGCGGTGTAAGCATCTATTTTGATTAAAAAAGAGATATAAATTTGATGTTAGATTGTGCGTTTTTCAAGACGCAGTAACCATACCACACTGACAATTAAGACCAAAATCAACATGGTGTAAATGACAGGGGTACTGTCCATGGGGACATTAAACCCAAGATTCGCGGCCGTATTTACAGCCGCGTGCATTAAAATGGCCATGCCGACACTGCCGGTTTTATAAACAACACCGGTCATCCATAAAGAAAAAATAACGGTACTGAGTATGTAAATGGAAAAGGCATAATCATAATGCGCAAAGCCTTCAATTAAAAAAAGCGGTAAGTGCCATAGCCCCCATATGATCCCTATGAATACACCAATATATGCAAGCGGCACTGAAGGTTCACTTTCCTTTTGAAGAATACCGCGCCATCCGAGTTCTTCGGCACCACCCGCAAAAATCATCGCACCAAACATAATTGGAATGCCGATGATGTCACCAATTACTAAATCAATAAACGCTAATGAACTTTCGTTAATATAATGAAGCACACCACCAAGCAGCAAGGGCGCAAGGAAAATAAACAGCCACCAATAGTAAGGCACTTTGAACGTAAATACCCAAGACCAATAAGCATCCTGCGTTTCTTTACTGTAACGTGCATACACAATAAAAAGGGCCGCAAACGCCGGAGCGCCCCCGCCAATGATGCCTAGAATTTGAACCGGTATGCTTTCAAAGGAAACAACCCCAAATTCAAACAACAACGCGATGATTCCGTGGCTTACAAACATTAACGCAAACGTAGCAATTAAAAAGATCACAATGGTAATTTTCGTTTCTTTTTGCATAAAATTTCTCCTTTCAGTCTACACTGTGATTATAGCAATTTAACACATTTTTTCAAGGCGTGATTGCGGCGGTTCAGTGAAACAAAACCTTTACAAAAAAAGCAAGCAAACCTCACTGGAGATTTGCTTGCTTGAATGATTCATACATGTTTTTAGCGTAAGAGGGTACCACTGAAAAAGATAAGTCCAATAATGCCAAGGACCAAATACAGTTGGCGGTCCTTTTTATTCTTAGTTACTAAGAACAATACAAAGCCCACCGGCCAAATGAGCAAACTGAGTACAGCCAATACAATTTTTTCCATCACGTATGCCTCCTGTCTATTTAAACACTAACATATTTA
>PUMO01000138.1 GCA_003551405.1 Mollicutes bacterium
AAAGCAGTTAAAACATATGTAAAATCGACCCTTAACCTTGATGAACTTTTCATCGTCGTGCCAAGTGACAAACCTGCCATGCGTGCCATTGTTGAGAAAAACGATGGAAAAATGGTTGATGTAAAAAAGGGCACATTTAAAAAACTTTATCGTTATACACTCCATCTATAGATTCTGGTCACCCAGAGTCTTTTTTTATTCACGCATTTTCAATATCTGCTATAATGAATGAAACCAACCGCTTGATGAAACGGAGGGGAAATACATGCACTTTATAGTCGCATTCAGTCTATTGATTGTTTATTACGGTGTATCGATGGGGCTTTTATCTGCATTAATTAAAGCGACCCCTCTTGATAATGAGTGGGCAAGGAAAACACAGCACATCGCCGTGGCTCTAAGTGTGATTGTCTATTACTATTTGTTCAATACATGGCAACGCGCGACAATTGCGGCGTTATTGCTCATTCCTTTGGCTAATGCTGCGTTATATGCAATGGAGCGCACTAAACTTTATCACTATTTGTTTGTCGAGCGTAAGACACGCAGTGAATATAAAACTTCAATGATACTTGGTCAATTGACGCTGGTGACATTATTTATATTGTTTTGGGGAATCTTACCCGGTGCACGGATCACCATTGTCATCATAAGCGCGCTCGCTTGGGGTCTTGGTGATGCGGTGGCGGCACTTGCAGGCAAACGATACGGGACCCATAAGGTTGCCATCCCCGGCGCCGATGCTAAGAAATCAGTAGAAGGCAGTCTGTCAATGTTTTTCATTATTTTTCCATTCATGTTGTTATTGTTGCTTGTGCTTACGTCCATGGTCTGGTGGTTTGCGCTTGTGAGCGCTTTATTAACAAGTGCGTTAGGCGTCATTGTTGAAGTAATCAGTAAGCATGGTTATGATACGTTTACATTGCCAGTGTCGATGGCAAGCCTGTTATATGGCTTAATGCATGTGGCGTTATGGATAGGGGGCATGTAAATGAACAAAGACAAGCGTACGCGCACATTAAAACTTTCGATATTGTTTAGCAGCTTTGGCCCCTTTACAACATTGATTGCACTTTTGATGAACACAACGATGACACAGTTTGCGGATTTTACCCGTCGCACGGGTGAATTGGTTGTCCTTATTTTAGCACTGATAGTCTTTAGGCTTTTGAACCGTGATACCATCACTGATGAGAAAAAACGGTCACTACGCCGGATTATCTATATGGCAGTGGCAGTGGTGTTACTCTTAAGCGGCGTCTTGCTTGTTGGGATGAGCATCCAAAGCGTTTTAGACCCAGTGATTCCTTCAGGAAATGTGTGGCTTGGACTCACCATTGCCGGTTTGGGTGTGTTTTTCAATGGGTTCTTTTGGTTTCGTTACCGGCATTTCAACGCGCAGGCAAACAATACCGTCATGCATACACAAAGTCGCTTATACAAGGCCAAAACCATCGTGGATATATCGGTGGTTGTTGCGTTTGTAAGTGTTCTAATGTTTCCTGATCAATGGGTCAGTTATTGGATCGATTTAGGTGTTACTGTGGTAATTTCTGTATATTTGTTATATAGAAGCATTCGCATGATGCACGAAAGCGTTTCGCAATAAAAAAAGAAGAAGCCACCAAAGCGGTGGCTTTCTTTATAGGGGACAGGGGGAATGAAGGGTTTAAACAGTAAAGACGTTACCGAATAAAGCATTGAGAACAACCAGTGTGACAACACCAGCCGCCCACGCTGCGGTAGTAGCACCTGACCAGAACTTAAGCTGTTCCTTAGGTGCGGTAATGCCAATGGTACGGTTAACAACGTGGAAGTAAGAGTCATTGAAGTAACCGAAGAATACGGAACCGACCATTGCACCCAGTGCACCGAATATTGGGTTAAGCCCGAGTGGGACGATGATTGGTGCAGCAATGACAGATGCAGTAATGATGGATACTGTGCCTGAACCTTGGATGAAACGCACAATCGTAGAAATCAAGATTGGTACCAAGATAGCAGGGATACCCCAGTTCGCGATGTTTTCAGCAATGGTATCACCAACGCCCGTTACATCAATAACGTTTCCGAGTGCGCCACCAGCACCGGTAACAAGTAAAATCATACCCGCTGATTTGACGCCTTCTTCCATATGATCAAGTGCTTCTTTTCTTTCCATGTCATAGCCAAGACCATAAATGGCAATAATGACACCAATCGCGACCGCTGGAATTGGTGAACCAAGGAAACCGATGGTCTGGAACAACCAATTTGGCAGTGACTCATCAAAAGCAGTAGTGAGCACTTGTTGAAGGACAATCAAAATAATTGGAACCAAGATTGGCGCAAAGGCAAGCAATGGATGTGGTAGTTTTTGTGAAGGTTCTTCGTTAATGTCAAAATCCATAAATTCCTTGTTCGCCACTTCCAAGCGAACAACGTTGCCTTCATCATCCACACTGAAGTTCATGTTGCGTCCAACCCAGTTGATATAAAGGATTCCGGCAATGGTCATTGGAATGGCCAAGATAAGACCCCAAAGGATCATTGTTCCGAGTGGCACGCCGAATTCACTTGCGGCAAACAGTGGTCCAGGTGTTGGTGGAACAACACTGTGGGTAATGACAAGACCCATCGCAAGCGCACCAGCAAGTACCATCAAGTTTTTCCGGGTCTTTTGTGATATCGCTTTAGTAATAGGGAATAAAATAACGAAAGCGGAGTCACAAAAGATAGGAATTGAAACAATGAAACCTGTTAGTGTAAGGGCCAGTTGTTCACGGCCTTTCCCGAACAGTTTCAAGAATGTGCGTGCCATTTGTTCAGCAGCGCCCGAAACTTCGAAAATACGGCCCATGATGATTCCAAAACCGATAATGATACCGATCGAACCAAGGACACCGCCGAAACCATCCGCAATGATGTCTGGAATTTCAACACCAGGGACACCACCACCTACAGCGATTAACAATGCCGCAACAATAATGCCGACAAAGGTAGGTAGCTTGGTACGTGTGACAAGTAGAATAAGAATGACAACACCGACCAGAAGGCTAATCAGCATCTGGTTTGCGTTGACGGTCCAGTTCAACATTAAATCAAACATAAGTACACTCCTTATAATTTTTTGTTATGTGTTCATATTAAACAATATCAAACAAAAACGCAAGCGTTTACAAGAATTTTCTGTTAATTTATGTCAATAAAACGCTATAAACACCCATAAAAATGTTAGTTTTAAATGTAGCCAATCTATGTTGTAAATATTTCAAATGCCTTTATTAAGGGATTACATATTTATATACGAATAGATATGTGCATCATTTAATGCGTTATATAAGTGTTTTTTTGTTCGTTTCAGTTTGATATATGTTGGGATGTTTTTACTGTTTGCATGATACGTTGAGGTCTTACTCTCGCCGCGCAAGGCCTTGAAAGCGTCTTCATATATCTTATGCTCACCATTTGAAACCATGGCACTCATCAAAGCACCAATGGCAGTGGCTTCACTTGAATCGTAAACGCTCACAGCCTTGTTAAATACATCGGCCTGAATTTGGTTGAAGGTTTCATAGTTGGTCAGACCACCGGCCGCATGAATGTTATCGACATAGCCCACCAATGCTTCGATCAGTTCAACGTTTTCGCTCATTTCATAGGTAATGCCTTCTAAAATGGCGCGCGCAAAATCGCCCCGGCTATGTTCAAGTGTTGCGTTGAAGAACATGCCTTTGGAAAGTGGGTTCCAGTAAGGGGCGGCACTGCCTTTGAAGTGTGGAATTAACACTAAGCCATTGGCCCCGGGTTTTGAGGCGTTTACTTCGTCATTAACCGTTTCAAAACGATGTTGATGGTTCGTGCTTTCTTTGTAGAATTCCTTGTTAAACCATTCATAAATATTTCCGCTGGTCAATAAGCCGGCTTCAACAATCCACTTACCTGGCATGGCGCTCGCTGAACAAAGCACGCGCATATTTTCGTCAAAAACCGGTTTGTCTGCATGGGCGATCATGAAGGAACCTGTCCCGATATTGGCTTCCAGCTGACCTTCACTGAGGACATTGAGCCCAAGTGCGGCGGCTTGTTGGTCACCGCCCGCTAAAAAGACGCGGATGTTACCATCAAGGCCAGTTTTATCCTGAATGAATTTACTGAGAGTACCAACATCACTCCCTGGTGCAACCAATTCAGGTAAAATACTTTTATCCAGGCCGAAGGCATCAATTAATTCATCATCCCACTCGAATGTGTGAATGTTCATCAAGAGTGTGCGTGCAGCCTGCGAATGATCTGTGACGAAACGGTCAGTCAATATTTTAGTCACGTAGTCCTGTACGCCAATAATTTTCTCAGCCGCATAGTAGATGTCGCGGTTGTTTTCTTTAAGCCACATGATTTTTGGTGCTGAAAAATATGAATCCAGTCGTAACCCGGTTTTTTCGTAGATGGTTTCCATGCTCAAAGTCTCCTTAACCCGGTCACTTTGCTTGTAGGCTCTGCGATCTTGCCAGGTAATGGCGTTATGGAGAATTTTATTTTGTTTGGTCACGGGAATGATGCTTGCGCGTTGACTGGTCAGACTGATGTAGTCAATGGTGATTTCATGTGACTGCACGTATTCACTGATGGCTTTGAGTGTATCGATCAATGTGTTTTTCCACGTTCTTGGGTCCTGCTCAACCTTTTCGCCCTTAAACGAAGGACTATAACTGTTTTGTGCGGTATGCACGATGTCGCCATGTTTATTAAAAAGAATCCCGCGCAAGCTTTGGGTTCCTACGTCAATAACGAGTGAATGGTGTAACATTATTATCAACCTTTCTAAAATTCACGGTAAAGTTTCATATGTTTGATAACCGTTGTCTTGACTGTGTCGACTGCTTGTTTGCTTAACTGGGAAAGGTGTGTTTCAGGGTTGTCTTCAAGCATGTTCCGCATGGTTTTGACCACTTGGTAGGAAAC
>PUMO01000048.1 GCA_003551405.1 Mollicutes bacterium
AACTTTGGAGTGTGACTTTACTGCCTGTTCAAGTTCACCAATGCTTTTAATCAGTGTCATTATTTTGACTGCCCTCTTCAAGTGCTTCAAGTTCTTTATCTACAAAATCAAATTCAATGTCTTTGTCAAACAATTTCTTAGAATAGATTTTGCTGGTTTCCTCACCGACAACCGCAATAATCATGAGTGCGACACGCTTGGTAATAAAGTCCACACTTTGGCCCACGACCAGTTTTCTAAACCAGTAAGCCGGGTTGAATACGTTAATGGCACCCAGGGTGGCTTTGCGAATCTTATTGACTTTTTTATTGCGCACAACACGGTATGCTTTGCTTTGTTCAATTTGTTTTTTCTTCTCAAAAAGTTGGACGATGCGTGTCACCCTTAAATTACGCGTGTTTTTAAGGAGTGGTTGGTCCAGTATTGAATCAATACGCTTGGAGATATATTGGTTTAAATCGATCATCTCATCGATGGAAAGTTCTAACATGGGGTGCGGAGAATCCGGATAATAATAACCCGCAATTTCTTCTACAAGGTCGTAAGATAAGTCAAACACCATTTTGCTTAGGCGCTTGTCTTCTTGTTTATAGTTTGTTTTAAACGCATTTTGTTTATCAGTAATCAATGTTTTGAGTTGTTCCTCATCCACCTGTTCCACGGGTTTATTGGAGGTGTCCAAATCGACATTCTTGCCTCTAACGATGAAATACACATATACAACCGTAAACAAAACAAACCCGGAAAATATGCCGAGCAAAAAATTTATGAGGCCGCCAAATGAAAATTCCAGCATGTCATCACCACTTTAATAAGTCTACTGATTATTATAGCATAGACTGACCATGATTGTCTTTTCCCATTTGCCTTCATTATCCATTTGTGCGATAATGATTTGGGTGATTACATGAAAAAACAACTCATTGCGCTCGATCTCGATGGCACACTGCTTTATGATTGGGCCACTTTGAAAAAAGAAACTGAAACTTACCTTAAATCCTTAAAGGAAGAAGGCCATACACTCGTTATCGCAACGGGACGTCCTTACAGGAGTGCCATTGGTTTTTATGATCAACTAGAACTCAATACGCCACTCATCAATTATAACGGCGGGCTCATTACATGGCGCGATAATCCGGATTTCAATGAAGTGAACATCACAGTGGATTACGATGCGGTTATTGACATATTCCAAAACAACGCCGAATATATTGATAACGCCTTTTGTGAAGTGAAAGACGACATCTACTTGTGGCGTGAAAGCGAAGAAATCCAGGATTTGTTGCATTATTTTAACGGTGCAACATTGCAGGTAGGGCCGTTCGAAGAAACCTTACCTGCTGATCAGGGGACGAATGGATTTATTGTCGTCGCAAAACACGGTAAAGGACATTTGATTGAAGAATATGTTCGCCGCCACTACCCAGATAAGGTCCTTGCAAGAAACTGGGGCGATGACTATCAATTTATCATTGAGCTTTATACACCGCTCACTAACAAAGGCAATGCCATTAGCCATGTTGCTAAAGAACTTGGCTTTGACCATGAAAATATCATTGCATTTGGGGATGGTCACAATGATATTGAAATGCTTCAAACTGCAGGCACGGGAATTGCGATGCAACATTCACACGCCGAATTAAAGGCGGTTGCGGACATCATTTCGCCTTATGATAATCAAAGCAACGCCATTGAATATCATTTAAAACAAATGCTAAAAAAATAAGGAGGCCCAGGTTAAAACCTGAAGCCTCCTTTTCCTTTGCCTTTGCCCTTTTTTTGTTTCTGTGCCGGGGGTTGCATATTGCCAAGCCCCTTCATTGGATTGGAAGGGTCAATGGAATTTGGATCAACATCACCCATTTTTTTGAATGCTTGTTTTTGTTGGTCCATGGTTTGAATCAGTCGGTTGACTTCAGCCACACTGCGTCCAGACCCTCTTGCAATGCGGCGTCTGCGTGAGCCGCTTTTTTTAATGAGATCTGGATTTTTACGTTCTTCTTTGGTCATACCGTTGATCAATGTTTCGATATACACAAGTTTTTTCTCATCCACATCGGCATTTTTCATCATCTTATTGACACCGGGAATCATTTTCATGATACCGCCTAAAGATCCCATGCGTTTAATCATTTTAAGTTGTTTAAGATAGTCATTAAAGTTGAATTTACCCGACTGCATTTTTTCCATCAGGTTCATCATGTCGTCTTCGTCGACATTTTCTTCCACTTTATCAATTAAGGTTTGTACATCGCCCATACCAAGGATGCGTGATGCCATCCGTTCAGGGTGGAAGACTTCAAGCGCATCAAGTTTTTCACCAAGACCCATGAACTTGATTGGGACATTCGTTACCTTGCGCATAGAAAGTGCCGCACCCCCGCGCGTATCACCATCCAGTTTGGTAATGATCGAACCGCTGACACCCAGCGAGCCATGAAAGTGTTCAGCCACGCTCACAGCGTCTTGACCAGTCATCGCATCAAGTACCAAAAGAATTTCATCTGGATTCAATACGGACTTGACTTGCTTAAGCTCATCCATCATGGATTCATCAATGTGAAGACGTCCAGCTGTATCCACAATCACCACATCATGTTGATGCACATTTGCATGCTCAAGCGCACGTTTCGCGATCGCTTCAGGCTTATCACGTGTGCCTTCGTCGTAGACATCTATATTGAGCTGTTCACCAATAGTCTTAAGCTGTTCAACCGCGGCGGGTCTGTACACATCGAGCGCAACGAGCAATGGATTCATTGATTCCTTTTCACTGAGGTAGCGGGCCAATTTTCCTGCAGTCGTTGTTTTTCCGCTTCCCTGAAGTCCACTGAGCATAATGGTGGTTTGTTTGGATTTATCCAGTGTAAATACACTCGTCTCACCACCAAGAAGTTCCGTGAGTTCATCACGGACCACTTTGACAACTTGTTGGGATGGGTTGAGTCCCTTTAAAATCTTTTCATCTTTTGCTTTTTCTTTAATGTCTTTTGTGAATTGCTTCACTACTTTAAAGTTGACGTCGGCTTCAAGTAGGCTAAGACGCACTTCACGCATCATTTCATCGATATCTTTTTCTGTTAAACGTGCTTTCCCGCTCACGCGGCGCAGGGCCATTTGTATACGATCGGATAATTGATCGAATGCCATTATTCCACATCCTTGATTTTCGCCACAATATTCAAAATGGTCTCTTCGTTGCTATAAGACTCTAAACGTTTTAATAATTGTTGGCGCTTGTTTTGTTTTTCATTGAGTTTAAGTTTTGTTTCAAAGTCCTTAAGTTTTTCAACAGCATGTTGAAGCTGATCATAAACAGCGTTCCGTGACACGCTTAGAATGTCCGCTATTTCTGCCAATGTATAATTATCTAAATAATAATATTGCATGACCGATTGTTGCTTGTTTGTAAGTAAGGGCCCATACAAGTGAAAGAGTGTGTTGATATATAAATGTTTCTCAAGTGCATCCATTAAACCACATCCGAGAAAAGTCCATAAATGTATTCTTCAATGTCAAAATACTCAAGGTCATCGACAGTTTCACCGAGTCCAATCATTTTAACAGGGACACCGATGCTTTCCTTAATTGCAAGCGCAATGCCGCCCTTGGCAGTGCCATCAAGTTTGGTGAGCACCACACCGCTAAGTGTGGTTACTTTATTGAAAGTTTTTGCTTGTGACACACCATTTTGACCGGTCGTCGCATCCAAAACAAGCAGGGTTTCCTGTGGTGCACCTTCAATTTCACGGCCAATGACACGGTGTATTTTGCTTAGTTCCTTCATGAGGTTTTCCTTGTTCTGAAGGCGCCCGGCTGTATCAGCCAAAATGACATCAACATCTTGGGTTTTGGCATGTTCGATGGCATCATACATTACACTACTTGGGTCACTACCGTGCGCTTTTTCAAAAAATAAGCAGCCAACGCGCTCACTCCACACGCGCAGCTGATCGATCGCGCCCGCGCGAAACGTATCGCCTGCGACCATCATGACCTTTTTGCCTTCTTTTTGAAGCAAATGCGCCACTTTGGCAATGGTGGTTGTTTTGCCTACGCCGTTTACCCCCACAAAAAGAAGCACATTAAGCGGTGCTTCAATATTGAGGTTCGTATCAACGATGTCAGTGCCAACGTAGCGTTTAAACATTTCTTCTACGATAATTTCTTTTAAGCTTTCCGCATCTTTAATATCTTTGAGTCGAACGGTTTCACGCAAGTGATTGACTAACTGAATAACCGTATCCACACCCATATCAGCCATAATGAATAACTCTTCAATTTCTTCGAACAGATCATCATCGATCGTTTGTCCGCTTGCAAGTAAATCATTCAGTTGGTTAAAGACATTTTGGCGTGTCTTTTCCATTCCGATTTTATATTTCTGCGCTTTTTCTTTACGCTTTTTTGATTTGAACAAATTGGAAAAAATTCCCATGCGTACACATCCTTACTTATAATCATAGGTATTATATCACACCCCATCCAAATAAAAAATACCCCTAAAAAGGGGAAAATCCGCCTCGCGGCGGATTAAGGAAGGGGATGTGTGAATAAATGAATATTCACCATGCTATGTAAGGGATAAGTGCAATCTCGCGATTGCAATAGTAATATTACCATGAGGCATTTTATTTGTCAACACGAAAACAATAAAAATTTTGTTTGTTTGTGTTCACAAACTCAGGCGGATTGTATTTATTTCTGATTGCCCTTTGTTGAGGTCTGTTCACTATCTTTCGTATTGCATTCAACAGTCCCATCAGGAAGTTCAACCATGAGATCATCATGGTCTTCACATTTTTCACCCGTGGGGCGTCCGCGTAAAATGTTTTTACATTTAGGGAAATTATTGCAGGCGTAAAATTCCTTGCCTTTATTACGACCACGCTTGGCTTCGCGTTTTACGATTTCCCCTTTTTTACATTTTGGACAG
>PUMO01000221.1 GCA_003551405.1 Mollicutes bacterium
AAGCGCATATGGACCGAAAAGGAAGAAGACATTCTGGCCGTTATGGTTGAACTATTTGTCGGGATGTTGGTACGTGAACGCTATCAAGAAGCATTGGTTCAAGCAAACGAAAAAGTAAAGAAAATCTCTGAAGCAAAAAGTGAATTCCTTTCCAATATGTCCCATGAAATCCGAACGCCCTTAAGTGCAATTTATAATACCAGTTATCTATTGAATCGAAGCGATATGCCGCTGCAACAAAAAGCTTATTTGGAAACGATCAATTATTCCATAGAAACGCTTTCGGGCATTATAAGCAATATCCTTGATTTAAATCGTATCGAAGCCGGATTCAATGAAATTGACATTGAATCGTTTTCACTTGAAAAAGAACTATATGAGATAATTAAGAGTCAACAAACGTTTTTGGATGAAAAGAATTTAAACGTATATTTCGATTATGATTATGCTCTACCAGCACAAGTGAAGACAGATCGTAAAAAGGTTCGACAAATTTTGATTAACCTGATTAATAATTCAATTAAATTTACGGATGAAGGCTCAATTACCATCAAAGTCCAAGCCATAAAGATGAGTAAAGCAGACGTTACTCTGCGCTTTGAAGTTATTGATACAGGCATTGGGATAGATTTGGACAACCATCCCAATCTATATGAAAAATTTTACCAGATCGATTCCAGTGTAAAAAAACGGTATCAAGGCTCTGGTATTGGGCTTTATATTATTCACAACCACCTTGAATCATTACATTCAACATTGAATATACACTCAAAGCCGGGTGTCGGCTCAACATTTTATTTTGATATCAGTGTTCAATATCATGCCGCTGAAGCACACCGTACGCTTGAATTAAAAGACATCAAAATCGGGGTTATGAAACAAACGCCATTTTATCAAAATCTTGAAGATTTAATTCACAACGAGGGCGCCACACTGATTCCTTTAGATAATGCATCGTCCAAACCCTCAGTAAGGGCGTGTGATGTCATCATTTTTAGTGGTTCGCTTACCGACATTGAACAGACATTTGAGAGATATGTTAAAGAAAGCAATATCCCATGTATTTATTATTGTCATCCTTTTTCTTTCAGTGAACAAATGGCTCAATCACTTGGGTTTTATTCAACGCTTCCTTATATCGTTCACCGGGAATACTTCAATAAGATAATGTTGCGTGCGCGCAATGCGTCAATGCAAATCCCGACCCCCCAAAACCATTTAAGGAACCCTAAGCAAGCAACAGTCTTACTGGCTGAAGACAACCGGCTGAATATGGAAACCTTCACAACCATCTTAAAACAGTTTGGGCTTCTTGTCATTCAGGCCCGCGACGGTGAAGAAGTTCTCAAAGCTTTTGATCAAGAAAGCTTTGATTTGGCATTTATTGATTTACATATGCCTAAAATTGACGGTTTTGAAATTATGAAACACATCACTCCCAGTGTACCAGTCATTGCGGTAAGTGCGAATGTTCTTGAAGAAACACGTCAACACGTCTTGAAATCTGGCATGCAAGATTTTATTTCCAAGCCGATTCATCTTGAGGCAGTTAAGGATCTTTTGAGAAAATATCTCAATATTGAAATAGACACCGCTCAGGCTGAAAGCGATTTGTTACCGTCGCGTTTGGCGGTATTTGATTTAGACGCTGTATTAGAACGGACCAAACGCAACATCACGTTGATTCATCAAATGATTGAATTGTTTATGGAGCAGTATCCATCAAGTATGAGAAACATTACTACCGCTGCTAAAAATCGAATGTATGATCAAATTATTGAGCACAGTCATTATTTAAAAGGCAGTACAGTATATATATCTGCGGACCGATTGACTGAAATCTGTAATCAGCTCATCAATGCTGCCGAAAACAAAAGTCATGACACGATTGATAAGTACTTGAATCTGCTCGAACCTGAAGGTGCAGAATTAAAAGACGTGTTGAATCGTTGGCTAAAGGAGTTTTGATTATGAACATATTAATTGCGGATGATAACAAGATTGCACGCGAAACCGTAAAGTTCCACTTGCAAAATACTACCCATACCATTTTTGAAGCAAGTGATGGTGCACAGACTTTGTCGCTTTATGAAAAACATGACATTGATGTCATTTTACTAGATTTGAAAATGCCAAAAATAAGCGGAATTGAGATCATTCGAACCATTCGCAAACAGCAGAGCAAGTCATATACGTTTTTGATTGTGCTAACCGTTGATAACAAAGATGATACGTTCCATGAAGCGTTTGAAGCGGGAGCCGATGATGTGATCATTAAACCCATTCATGCATCGTTGCTTAAATACCGTTTAGAAACTGGAGAGCGCCTCTTACAAATGCAAGACTGGAAGTCACTGATTTATGCACTCGCACAAATGATTGAATCCAGGGATACTATGACAGGGGACCATATAGACCGCGTTCAATCCATTACAAAGATTATTGCCAATACACTGAAGGATATGGGGCATTTCTCTATGGTTCTCACCCCCAAATACATTGAAGAGCTTGCTCTTGCCAGCACCCTGCATGATATCGGAAAAATTGCCATCAGAGATGAAATCATGAATAAGCAATCATCGCTTACCCCCGAAGAATATGAAAAAATGAAAAACCATCCAATAAAAGGCTATGAAGTCTTAACTGCATTAGAAGAAAAACGAATCAGTATTAATTTTATGGATACTGTTAAAAATGTTGTCCTTTATCATCATGAGCGTTATGACGGTTCAGGCTACCCATACGGGATTGATGGTGAAGACATCCCCTTAGAAGCCCAAATAGTTGGTTTGGCCGATGTTTATGACGCCCTCATCAGTGCGCGCGTGTACAAGCCGCCTTACAGTTTTGAAAAGACAAGACAAATTATCCTGGACAATAAAGCGAAATACTTTTCACCCATCTTAGTCAACGCTTTTATAAAGGCGGAAGATCAAATAAAAAACCATGCATCAACCTGATAGATTCACGTTGATGCATGGTTTGAATGTTTCAAACGGTATTGAACGTAATACCGTTTTTTAAATGCACAGGGAAATTTATTTATCTTCTAAAAAGATGCTGATTTTGCTATAATGACCTTGATTCAGCTTTTTAGTTTATAACCATCTACGCTCTACGCTGGAAATTGTGAATTTTTATTTAGCGTATTTAATGTTCATTAATAGGGCGTTGAAGGAGGGGTTTATGTGGATTTAAAAACTATGTATGCAGAAGTGGCTTCCCGAATTGATGCGATGGATTTCTCCGCGCTTTTTTCTGGGTTTACGCCGTTTTCTTTCGCGCTTTATGATGAAAGTGCGTGTGTTCTTGATGGTGAATATATTCAAAAAACTGATGCGTTCATAGGCAATACAGCCATTCTTTATAACAATGCCTATATTGCGATTTGGAATGTAACGTCTCACGATTCTGATATGGATGTGTTAGCCGCTAAGATTGTACATGAAATGTTCCATGCTTTTCAGCATACGCAAAAAGAAGAAAGATTCCCTAGTGAACTAGAGGTGTTGACACGTTATGAATATAAGGCGGGCAATTTAACGATGAAAATGAAAGAACACAGAATATTAATTCAGTTGCTCGAGCATTTTGATTCAACGTTATTTAAAACCTTTCTTCAACTAAGGGCACACCGAAAGCGACATTTTCCTTATGAATATGCGTATGAATCCGCGGTTGAACAAATCGAAGGGACGGCTAACTATGTTGAAATGGAGGCGCTAAAACAACTGGATGCATCAAAATATGATGCGTTATTGGTAAAAAAACAAAAACAAATAGTGACCCCTGAAGCGCTTATTCCTGTTCGCATTATGTCTTATGACGTGGGGGCTTTGTTGTTTAACATATTAAAAACACATAGCACCTATAATGTCGAAAGGATTACGAAAGCGCCGTTTTCACAGGTCATGCTTAAGGACTTTAAAGGGGAATCTATCAATACAAAAGTTGACGTGCGTATCAATAATGTCATCGAAAAACACCATGAAAAAACGCGGAAGATGATTTCTAAGGCACAAAATAAAGGGGAATGCGTACTTCAAGGAAAATATCCTTTAACAAAATTGAACGTATATGACGCGCGCTACTTGCATCCTTATGCTGTAAGCACCTTTTTTGTAGCATATGAAGACGGCAAAGAGGAGACCATGCTTTATGGAGACTGTGTCATGGCTTTGGATAACGATAAAGACATCGAAACGTTATATTTAATGCGGGATGAACGTTTGTAAAATCATAACTGAATGCGTATGGTTACGTTAACAAGAGAGGAAATCAGGGAATTGAGAAAATTGGTGGGGTTATGTGTTCTTCCATCTATGCTTTTTTAGTTGATGAGTGCACGCGACCGTCAATGACAGTCAAACATTTTGAAGCATCGTTGGCACTTCAGGCGGAAGATTCAGTAGAGGTTATATACCGCATACCCTTTTTGCAGATGACGAATTTTCGTTATAATCGTATGCTGCTTACCGATGAAAGCTGTTTGGAAGGCTATGATTTCACGTATATTGTCATAGAAGATGACACAATCGATGGGTTATATGCTTTTGAATAGATGCATACATACTTTCAAACAAACCATCTTGTATGTATGCAGTAGCGCTATAGGGCCATACACTTTGTTATAGGGGCTTAAGCGAAAGTGTCAGTATGTATGTTGAGGTTGATTAAGGCTATACCCTTAAAGGTTCTATAATGATTCTAACCTTTGTATCTTTGAAGGAACTGAGATACAATGTATTCAAGTGTATCTTTTGATGCAATATGTAACTTTGCCTATGGTTAGAATATATTCAATGCATGTGAACGCAATACCGATTCACTGTTTCATTAAAGGGGGTAAATCGTGATTTACTTAACGATATTAATTACCATGATGTCGATCATGACTATGGTTGTTTATGGGATTGATAAACGCCGCGCCATA
>PUMO01000159.1 GCA_003551405.1 Mollicutes bacterium
AAAACGCATGGGATGATTGGAATATTCAATATTTGCAAGCAAAGCAAGCGGATTGTCAGCATAAAAATCCTGACCGGACAAATTGGTGGAACTTTCTGTATCCTGGGCAGTGATAAACAAAGTATGAATGCCTTCCTGCTTTAGTTTGAATTCAGTAAGCTCTAATAATTTCCCGCCAATACCCTGTCTGCGAAATTGATGCTCAACGATAAGGGGTTCAATTTGATAGGCTTTTGGAAACACATGATGCAATACTCCGACAAAAGCAATGACCCTAGAAGACTCCTCAGCAACAAATAATCGGTTCTTACCTCTTAGCAGGTGAAGAATCGTCTCTTTGCTTTCGCTTTTGTCATAAACTTCTGGATAGGTCGCCTCAAGCATACTCGCGCAATCTTTCGCGTACCGTGTGTAGGATTCAACTTCTTTTAATTTCATGCGGGTTTTCATGTTTTGCCTCCTAAACCGTAAAAGAATAAGTTAAGCAGCCCTTCATACGTTGGCATGGTTTTAAAATCAACAACCTCACCCAAATGCCTCAGTAAATAAAAATAATGTTTATAGGCCGCATTACTGACCGATTGGTTAATAACCGCTTCATTTTTACCTTCTCGAACCAAGTAATCAAGCGCAATGGAATATCGATTATCTTCATACCATTTTAACAAGTTCTTAATCCGTGTATTCTTTGTCTTATAAATGTCACTCAGTAAATCTTTGCCCAGTGCCTTTGCATGATTCATTTCAAGCGCATAAAGTTCATCCATTTTTTCCTTGTACCCCTTTGAAGCATTGTAAACAATGGATTCAAATGACCGTGCATGCGTTTCAAATATTCGTTTTAGTACAGCATGCAGCACGTTTTCTTTACTGCCGAAATGGTTATAGATGGTCACCTGTGATACACTGGCCGCTTTCGCGATCATTTGGATGGTGGCGTGTCGCCATCCATGTTTCAAAAATAGCGCGTGCGCCGATTCAACAATGGCTAATTTTTTAAGGTTCGAACGTTTTTCAAACCCATTCATGATTATTCCCCCCATAGACTAAACCCGTTATGATTTCATTATACTTTCTTTGCCTAAAGAAGGAAAGTGACGGAGACATATTCATTGAAAAAAGAGAGCGATTGATTTCGCCCTCTTTTCTCAAAACGCCTCACTGACGTCAGTTTGTGCTTGGGAACTAATGGAAAGACCACGAATTTCCTTAATATAATTATTAATTTTATCTGCAACATCAAAGTCAAAGTCAACATCGAGTTTCTTGCACACTTCTTTGGCATGTTTCAAAAATAAGTCATGCATATAAAGGAGTGTTGACCATATCTTTTTTAAATCTGCAGGGGTGTAGGTTTTCAAGTAATCTTTATAAATATCTTCGCCAAGGTAATAGCGCATGTGCTTCATTTCCTTGCCAATGACTTTTTCGAAATTCGTCTTGATGCCCATTTGCCATTTCAAAACCGTTTCAAGCGCTTTGCGCATCAATCGCAAGTGCTTGAGCGCATACAAATGCTCGTGCCGGTACAACCCTTTAGCAACGTATGTCTCAAGCCACAAAAAGGTTTGAATGGTGCTTTTGACAAGTTCGTCACTGGGTTCTGTGACGGTATAGTGAGATTCATCAAAGCATTCTGTTTTCTCAACACGCGAATCTTTATCGATCAACACCTTGTAGATGGGTTCTTCTTCCAGATGAGACGCAAGTGCGTCCAGTGGAAGGATCGCAAGATCCATGCGGCTGTAGTCATCAAAAAGCATTTGAACCATATAGGCTTTGGCTTTTGAAGGCAGAAAAGTCATATCATCGGTGGTATGGACAAGCAATGTCTCACCAAACCATTCACTCCATGCCTTTTTCTTTGCTTGTTCAAAATTTTCAACGAAATACACCACATCGTAATCCTGCATGAAGTCTTTTTTCGCATTTGGATTAGCACGCGACCCATTTAAAACAACGATGCGAACATTGTCGTCCTTCAGGGCGACATTCTCTATTAAATTGAACATGGCTTTTTCTTTTCGCAAAAAATCACCTCTATCCCATTTTAACACAGGGAAGCTCAACATGCATGTTGGCACTCAATCTCAAGCAAACGCTTTTTTAGGTGCACATTCCCGCTAAACCCACCAATTGAGCCATCAGATTTTATGATGCGATGACACGGAACCTTTATTAAGAGCGGGTTTTTGCCAAGGGCACTGCCTACCGCCCGGTAAGCATTTTTGTTGCCAATCATGTGCGCAATTTCCCGGTAGGTTCGCGTTTGACCATAAGGAATCGTCATGGCCGCACGCCACACTGCTTTTTGAAATGCTGTCCCTTTCATAAAAACGGGAAAGTCAAGGGTCTTTCTTTCACCGTTTAAATATGCCCAGATTTGACGACTAACCTGACAATGGGTTCCCTCAGCGCACTCAAGGTCAATGGACGTGACATATCCGTTTTCATATTCAACGTAGACATCCAAGATTTAATCATCCTTAAGCTGTTTGAATGTCTTGCGCAAAAATATGTAATGCAGTAACACCCATACAGCCAAAAAGATAAAAAATTGGCCAATTGTGACTTCAAGGGGGACTTCAGTATCTAAAAAGGCCGATATGGCTGAAAAAAATGCAGAGGCAATTACACCTGAGATCCAAATACGTTTATGCAGCCCGCGGCGCAATGTTTCTTTGTTGTGCGACTGAGTCGTTTCATCACCCTCCGTTGTATCTTCTTGTTGGTTGAATGCATCTTCATATTCGTTATCGTTTTGTTTTTGTTCATCATTCATTATAAGAACTCCTTTGTTATAGTATGGATTTCTAAATTTTTAAAATAATATTGCAGTTGCCAAGAAGAAATAAATCAATAAACCGGTAATGTCTTTAATGGTTGTAATGAAAGGATCAGACCCAGCGGCTTGGTCAAAGCCGAGTTTGCTAAGAATGGCAGGTACCAAGAATCCAATCGCAGATGCAATGGTAATGGTAAATGTTAATGCGATGCCTATCACAACACTAAGCTCAATCATACCTTGCCAAACATACACGATAATACCGGCAATGAACCCACTGAGAAGGCCCATGGACAAGCCAATGGTGATTTCACGAAACCATTGTTTCATAAAGCGGGTGAAATCAATGTGACCAAATATTAAAGCACGTGTAAAGATGGTTGATGACTGAGTTCCAACATTACCGCCCATATCCATGATAACAGGAATAAAGAATGCAAGGGCCGCAATTTGTTCAAGTTGAGCTTCAAACTGGGAAATCGCGCCACCAGCAATCAAACCACCGACTAACGCAAGCATTAAATAAGGAACGCGAATGCGCCAGACTTGTGGAAGTGTCCCTTGCGTTAACAGTTTAGAGCGATTGGTTTCAATGGAAGCACCTGCAAAGCCTGCTTTGTTTAACGCTTGATCACGCGCTTCATCTTCCAAGACATCTACGGCATCATCGATGGTTACAACGCCAATAATGCGGTTCTCCATATCCACAACCGGTACGGTGACCAAGTCACTGTCCTGAAGCAACTTGGCAACGTCTTCATCTTTATCGGTTGACTTGACTTTAGTCACATCGGTTGTCATGACGTCGCCCAATTTGGCATCTTCATCTGCTGTAATAAGTTCCTTTAAAGAAAGCACACCTTCTAAAATTCTGGACTCATCCGTAATATAGAGATTATAGAGGGTTTCATGTTTCTTTCCAATCTCTTTAAGATCTTTCATTGCGTTTTTAACCAGCGTGCCTTTTTTAAAACGGACATATCTGGGGGTCATGATATATCCAGCCGTTCCTGGGTTGAACCCTAAAAGCATGCTTGTAAGTTCCTTTTCATTCTTAGAAAGCGACTGCATCAATTTATCAGTGACTTTGGCAGGCAATTCATCCATTAGTTTAACACGGTCATCCGGTTCCAAGCCATTAAAAAATTCAATGGCCCTTTCATCGGTGAAGTTTTGCAATAAATCCTGTTGTACTTCAACTTCAATATATTCAAAAACCGTTAACGCTTTGTCTTTTTCAAGTAATCTGAACACAACAACCTGGGTTTCAGGTTCAAGCACTTCGATTACATCACTGAGCACATAAGGTTCTAGCGTATTAATGGTCTTTTTTAATGTCTCAGTGTCATTGTTGTCAATCAACCCTCGAATATTTTTCAAAATCTTAACCAGTTCTTTACTCATCGTTATCGCCTCCAAATGGTTGAACCTAAAAAAGGGACCCCACTCAACGCAGGATCCCGTTCATTACGCATAACAACGAAATTGAACGCTTACCTCGTTGAGTTTTGGCACTACATAGCGTAAATAGCCGCGTTAGACAAAGCCTTAAACCGGCAGTGTCAGCTGACCCATTGGCATCTTTCGACATTTCTGGGCAGCGGCGTGTATCTATGTAGGAACCTCACCTAACGTAAGTTCATCTTTTCTACCGCTTATTATAAGCACATTATTGGTATAATGCAAGCAATAATCAATTAATTTTGTTGGCGCATGCGCGCAAGCAATTCGATGTTCAAAATGAAAGGGGTAGTGTTTCCTTCACGTTTATTATTCAGTTTGATTGGGCGCATAGTCTTCAAACGTTTCATGAAAACACCTCCTTTAATGTTATTTTGTCGTATTGGCAGTGAGCAAGCTCACCATTAAGCCCGTTTCAAAATAACGATTCAAACGTTTTTCTTGTTTTTTATTCGTTTTTTTCATGTGTATCACTCCTTGTATCGTGTCTCACACCAGACGATGCTTGTGTGGGTTTTTGCGTGAAGGAAACTTCTTTCATTTCGTTTACATATTATAATTGAAAATTCTTACACTGTCAAGTTGTGTGCCTGAACATAAAAAAGCCGCCTGCAATTGCAGGCGGGATGCTTAATGATTTTGATCGGTTCAATTAATTATAAA
>PUMO01000078.1 GCA_003551405.1 Mollicutes bacterium
GTGTATCCAATAAAGGGTTTTCCACCCCCGATATTAAAGAAGGTGTCCTTAAAAAGCACGTCATGCTTAATGCGCGCCGCAATGTAGTGTTGGCTGAGGCCAATAAACAAGACATCACGACCGCTTATATTTTTGCGGCCCGTGATGCGGCGCAATATATAAATGAAAGCGATGATACACGATGATTTATACATTAACGGCGAATCCTGCGCTTGATTACCGGATGGAAATGTCAGACGTTTTCACACACGGTAAATTAAACCGTGCACACTTCACCAAAATGCGTGCCGGCGGAAAAGGCATCAATGTATCGACAGTCTTAAAAAACTTAGGCGTTGAGACGACGGCCCTTGGTTTCATTGGTGGTTACACGGGTGAATACTTTCAACAATGTGTAGAAGAAAAGAATTTAATTCCCACTGACTTTGTGACCCTTCAGGAGTTCACACGCATCAATGTAAAATTATCTGATGCTTCAGGTGAAAGTGAAATCAATGCGCCCGGACCAACCATTGACGAAAACGCAATGAATGCATTGATGGATAAGATTAAGACCCTCAAAACGGATGATGTGCTTGTGCTTGCAGGCAGTCAGGGACAAGGTGAAGCGTTCACATATGAACGGCTAGCCAAATTCGCCCATACCGCTAAGATTGATTTTGTGGTCGATATTGACCATGGCGCCTTACTCAGCACCCTGCCTTATCAGCCTTTGCTTGTTAAACCCAATATCCATGAACTCAGACGCATTATGAATCGCCCCATTGAAACAGATGAAGCGATCATTGACAGTGCCAAATGGCTGATTGACGCCGGTGCACAAAACGTGATCGTCTCCATGGGTGAGGCGGGCGCGATGTTTATCAATCAAAGCCATATTTATAAAGCTTTACCGCTCGAGGGTGCATTTAAAAACGCTGTTGGTGCGGGTGATTCAATGGTTGCCGGCTTTTTAAAAGCCTACAGCGAAAAGCGTTCATTAAAAGAAACGTTTAAATGGGCTGTTGCGT
This sequence comes from Mollicutes bacterium, assembly GCA_003551405.1. Classification (GTDB taxonomy): domain Bacteria; phylum Bacillota_I; class Bacilli_A; order Izemoplasmatales; family Izemoplasmataceae; genus B1SED10-225. The sequence continues at coordinate 1,011 of PUMO01000078.1, forward strand.
GCGGAAGCGCCACCGCCTTTTCACACGGCCTTGCATCAAGTGAAACCATCCATCATTTACTGAATCACGTCACAATTGAAGAGGTGAACCAATGAATATTACGGATTTAATTACAAAGGAAACCGTGTTGCTGGACATAGAAGCCAAGGACAAACACGATGTTATTTACAAAGTCGCTTCAGCCCTGCACACCAAAGGGGTTATTGAAAATGTAGATACCTACGTTGACGATGTCCTCGCCCGCGAAACCCAGGGCAGTACCGGCATTGGCTATGGCATTGCCATCCCCCATGCTAAAAGTGATGCTGTCAATACCCCAGCCCTTGCATTTGCACGCATAAAGGGTGGCGTGGACTATGAAGCGTTGGACGGTGAAAATAGTGATCTCTTATTTATGATCGCGGTGCCAAGTGGCGGCGAAAATCTTCACTTGAAAATCTTGCAGCGTCTATCGCGCAAACTGATGCATGATGATTTTAGAGATGCACTGCGCGATGCAACGGATGAAGAAAACATTCTCACCATATTAAATGAAATGGATAAGGAGGAATAGTCAATGAAAAAGAAAATTGTCGCGGTGACGTCATGTCCAACCGGTATTGCCCACACGTACATGGCTGCAGAGCAACTTGAAAAAGCAGGCAAGAAACAAGGTGTCAGTGTAAAGGTTGAAACGGCCGGGAGTATAGGGGTAGAAAACGCCCTTAGCAAGAAGGACATTGAAGAAGCGGAAGCGGTCATTGTTGCGGCGGATGCGCGAGTTGACATGAAGCGCTTCAACGGTAAACCATTGATTGAAGTCAGCGTATCCCATGCGATTAAGAAGTCGCCAGACTTAATTGAAAAAGCACTGAACGACGAATTTGAAATTTACAAATACAAAGAATAATTTTCATACTATAAGAAAGGAATGATTAAAGTGAAACAATTTTTCAAAGATTTACACTTGTATCGTCATATCATGAGCGGTGTTTCCGCGTTGATTCCATTTGTGGTTGCAGGGGGAATAATGATTGCCCTTGCGTTCTTGGTGGATATCGGGAGCGCCGGTGAAGAGTATTATGGATCAGGCAACGCAGTGGCAGAATGGTTTGATACAGTAGGTGGTGTCGCATTCAGCTTCATGCTTCCAGCCTTGGCTGGTTACATTGCATATAGTATTGCGGACCGTCCTGGTTTGGTGCCCGGTTTCGTAGGTGGGGCACTCGCATCAGGTGAACAGTTTGTCTCAGGCAGTGTGTATGGCGCAGGGAGCGGTTTCTTAGGTGCACTTTTAATCGGTCTTTTGGCCGGTCTTACTGTCCAACTCCTTAAACAGGTATTTTCAGGGTTGCCACGTGCGATGGCCGGCATCAAACCTGTGTTGATTTTCCCGCTGTTCGGTGTCATCATTACCGCACTGCTTTACATTCCGGTTGACATTGTGGTTGCACCGATCCAAAGCGGACTTGAAAGTTTCCTCGGTGGTCTTGAAGGCACGCAAGCAATCATTGTTGGTCTTATTGCCGGTGGTATGATGGCAGTTGACATGGGTGGTCCTGTCAATAAGGCCGCCTACGCCGTTGCAATTGCAACGCTTGATGCGGCTGCTGGGCAAGGCACAGTATTAATGGCAGCTGTCATGGCCGGCGGCATGACCCCACCACTTGGTATTGCACTGGCCACAGTCTTGTTTAAGAATAAATTCGATAAACAACAAATTGAAGCTGGTAAAACAAACTGGGTCATGGGACTTTCCTTCATCACAGAAGGTGCGATTCCCTTCGCGGCAAAAAATCCGCTTAAAGTCATTCCATCAATCATTGTCGGTTCAGCATTTGCTGGTGCATTAGTCGGATTGTTTAACACATCTTCTCCAGCACCACACGGTGGTATTTTCACCGTCCCAGTGCTTGGTAACTGGTGGGGATTCCTCCTTGCCTTAGCGGTTGGTACAGTTGTGACTGCCTTCATGCTTAAGGCATTGTTGCCTGAAGCGACTGAAGATGATGAACTTGAAGAGGCATAAACGATGACTAAAACATATAAGGTGAAAAGTGAAGAAGGACTGCATGCGCGGCCTGCATCCTTAATCGCAAAAACCGCTGCACAGTATGACAATGATATCAAGATCACTTATGATGATCGCAGCGTCAACATGAAAAGCATTATGGGTGTGATGTCTCTGGGCATTCCATCAGGAAAATCGTTCTCAATCGAAATTACAGGTGAAAACGCTGAAGCGGTTCATGATGAACTAAAGGCTATTTTACTGAATCATGAGGTTATATAACAATTTGATAAAGAATGCACTTGTGCAAAAAAAGTGCATTCTTTTCTTTATCAAGTGCATTAAAGCGTGTATGATAAAGATTGAACCCCACCGGTTCATACTTATTATTCCTGTAGGAGGCATCAAGTTTGAAAGTTAAAATTGTTGCGGTGACGTCGTGCCCTACCGGTATTGCGCATACGTACATGGCTGCAGAGAAATTAGAATCTACTGCACGCAAAAAAGGCATTAAAATCAAAGTGGAAACATTGGAAGAAAATCAGTCCAACAACGCGCTTTCTAAAAGAGATATTGAAGAGGCGACCGCGGTGATCATCGCTGCAGATGATACGCTAGATTTAAGTCGTTTCAAAGGCAAGCCATTAAAAGAAGTGACCACCAGGGATGCGATTTTAAATGCTGAAACACTCATCAATGAAGCAGCAAACAACGAATTTTCAATCCATGAATAAAAAGCACTTCCAAAGGGAAGTGCCACAGTAACCTTCCTAAGCGGGAAGGTTTTTTTATTGGTTACACTTGCAACGCGAGTGTCGCAACACTCAAAACAAGTGCTGTATTCGTAAGGATAGAAAAGGATACAAGGATGGTCAAGGGGATACTGCCGGGCAGTGGGTTTTTAACCCAGATGATCAATCCTTGCATAAGTATCAACATCATGAGTAATACTGTAACCATGGTATTCATGAATGGTGTGAAGGGACTTTGGATGAAGACAAGGATGAGCGAGAAAATGTAAAGCCCAATCATAAGGCGTCGCGCGTTTGCTCCACCAAGTTTGACCGCCGTGGTATTTTTGTGGCTTGCTCTGTCAGATGGTTCATCAGGCAAGGCTGTGCCAATGGCCATGGCATATTGTGCGGGTAAAAACGCCAAAATCAAAGTCCAGGGAACACTGCTCAATGTGCCACCTTGCGCCAAAAATCCTACAAGCGGTAAAACAAGGCCGACTCCCAGAGCCTGTAAACTTTCTCCATATCCACGGTAAGACATTTTAATGGGTTTAAAACTGTACGCAAGAAAAATCCCGATTCCGGCGATAATTAAAAGAAGAATAAACGCCGAGGTTTGCATGAAACTTAGAATAACACCTAGCGTGATGGTTAAGGCGCCCATAATGATAGCCCCTTTAAAGAGTGCGTCTTTTGTTAATAAGCCGTCCACTATCACACGTGACCCACCCGTAAACGGTGTAAAGGTTTGATTGTGTTTATCGGTCTCATAATCGGCATAATCATTTGCATACACGATAAATAAATGCATAAAAAGCCCATATAGATGGACAAGTACCATTACACCATAGGCAATGTCTATGCCCAAATATAATACTGCAAGCGCCTGACCGAGTAGTAAAGAAGGGAATATAAATAGCTGCGCAGGGAGTCTTGAGGCTTTGATCCATGCATAAAGTGACATAATTAGCACCACCTTGTTGACTATATTTAACCATAGATTGAATGAAAATTGTGTAAATGTACATTGTCATATTGACAAATCATATTTTTACTCCTATACTTATATATATAACAATATAAGTAAGTGAAGTGAGGTGTCCCATGTCAAAATCGACCCATGAACCTTTGTATATCCAAATTAAGCATCA
>PUMO01000189.1 GCA_003551405.1 Mollicutes bacterium
ATAAAGTGAATGGTTTAAAAACGCATGCCCTTCATCAACCGTAACAGTGAACGGATCTGTGTAAATTGCGCCTTCACTGACACCTTGGATATCGGCATGTAATGTAAAAGTCTCTGTTACTTTCCCATTGTCAAATGTGTAATGCCCTGGATAATCAATGTCTACAAGCCCAGTCTCTTTTTGATCGTTTAGCATGCCTTCTCCAAGAATATAGAGTGTAAAAGGCAGGGATTGCTCATCTTTAAATCCGTAGATGCCATCCTCATCTTTGATTCCATTATGGACACTGGTGATGACACGCTCACTTTGACTCGAAGTGTCATCACCGCGCAATCTTACAAAGGATTCTCTTTGCTCAAACTGACGAACCACAAACGGCAGCGTCTCTTCATGAACCAATCCTGCCCCCTGTTTCATGAACAGTTGTGTTTCATAATAATCACTTTGTTCTTCACCGTCCGCTTTACTCACCGCAATCATGTGTCCGTCATGAAGCGCAAAAACACCTTGAACACTACTGCCTTCTTTCGAGTCATAAATTTCTTTTTTCAGTTCATTGCCCGCTGCGTCAAAATAAATGACATACCCATACTGATTGCGATTCACGCCGTTGTTAAACGTTACGTGTCCATCGAGAACGATAAACCCATCCAGTTCTTGTAAACGTCCACTTGGATGGAATGAATGGTGTGTATCCCCGTACTTGTGTGTCTCTTCACCCACAGATACCACCATGCGCATGCCCTCTTCAGTATTGACACGCTCCACTTGATTTTCTTCATGTGCACTTAAATCCTGTGGGCTCATGAGTAGCCCACCCAACAATAAAAAAACAACCTTCAACATTTGTATTACCTCCTCACACAGATAATACGTTTCAGGTTGTTTTTTACTTATTTTTATTTAGAAATTATTGTTCATCCATCAAACGAACAGTGTCGCGGGCAATCATAACCTCTTCATTGGTTGGAACCACCATCAAGATCACCTTGGAATCCTTTGTTGAAATAATGCGTTCTTCACCACGTGTTTCATTGGCATCTTCATCGAGTTCAACACCAAGTGCACTTAAACGCTGAGCAATCACTTCACGTGTATTGGCCGCGTTTTCACCCACACCAGCAGTAAAGACAATGACATCAACACCGCCCATGCTAACAAAATAAGAACCAATATAGTCCGCAACCATTTTCGCTTGCTTGTTTACTGCGAGCATGGCTTTTTCATCGCCATTATACGCAGCTTCCCATAAATCGCGTGAATCAGAAGAGACACCGCTCATTCCAAGATAACCAGAGCGCTTATTAAGGTCACTCATCACTTCTTGGACACTTTTGTTTTCCTTACCGGAAATATATTCAATAATCGCAGGGTCAATATCACCACTTCTTGTCCCCATTGCAATCCCTGCAAGCGGTGTGAAGCCCATGGACGTATCAACGCTCTTTCCTCCGTCCACTGCACAAATCGATGCACCGTTTCCAATATGCAGTACAATCGTCTTTAAGTCACTGACATCTTTGCCTAAAATGTCAGCCACGCGGTTTGAAACGTATTTATGACTGGTACCGTGGAAACCGTATTTACGCACGCCATATTTTTCATACCATTCATAGGGGGTTGGATAAATGAATGATTCCTTTTCCATGCTTTGATGGAACGCGGTATCGAATACAGCGGTTTGTGGCTTATCAGGCAAGGCTTCCTGGAATGCACGGATGCCCGTTAAGTTGGCGGGATTATGTAAAGGTGCAAGATCGCTGACTTCTTCAATTGCTTCCATAACTTCTTCGTTAATCAACACGGAGTCCGCAAACTTTTCACCACCATGGACCACACGGTGACCCACGCCGGCAATTTCATCATAGGAATCAACGATTTTAAATGTGACCAAATTTTCAAGCACATTCTTAACCGCAACGGTATGATCGGGAATTTCCAGTGTGGCCGTTTCTTTTTTGCCATTGAATTTAATAGTGGAAATGGCTTCAGGAAGTCCGATTCTTTCCACGACTCCACTTGCTATTTCTGTTTCTTCAGGCATCTTTAGAAGTTGAAACTTCAACGAAGAGCTGCCTGCATTTACTGCCATGATTTTCATTGTTCATCAACCTTTCTTATTTTTGAACCATTGATCTATTTTTAAAAGTGCTTGATTAAATCGTTCTTCATCGGTAAACGGCGGTAAGTCCGCAAGCAAGAAATCATCAATGGTATCCTCACTTGATTCTTTCTTTTGCATGATAAGTAAACTTTTAGGATGCGATGTGAATAAGCTTTCATCAAATTTGATTAAACCGTAAAGGTGCGCAGATTCACTTAATTTGCTTTTAAATTCGTTTGCTTCGTTTTGATCAAAAAAGTCATTTTCGACAATACCGAGGAAAAATCCTTGGGGTGTGAGACTTTCCAAATGTTTTAAGATAATTTGATAGGGAAAGTACGTATGCTTGCGATCAACACTCTCCACAGGAAAATCTGTAACAATCAAATCAAATGGACCGCCGGTAAACTCAATCGCATTGGCATGATAAATTTGATGGTCAATATCAAGTGCATCCAAAAAGTTTCGGGACAGTTCACTTAGTAGTGGGTCTGCATCCACACCAACATAATTTAAAGAGGTATGATAATGGTTGTTAAGCGTTGCTAATAAATTGCCTGTGCCTACCAATGGATCAAACACTTTAAGCTTTGTAGCCCCATCATAAAGCTTATTAATCATGTACCCAATAAACATACCGATGGTATCAGGGGTCATCATTGCATTGGTAATGTTCATTTCACGAAACCCTTTAAGTAGTGCAATCTGTATGCCTTTGCGCACACTTTCCTTTTTTAGTTCAATGCCGACAACTTGGGATTTGAAGTTTGCAATGTCATCCTCAACAACATCCGGCACATTCTTACTAAGTGTATCGTCAAGCAAATATTCAAGTGCCAAAGAAAGCCCACTTAAATAAGGGGTGCCGTCCATAGCGTGAAGCCGTGTGGCCACTTGATCCAAATACTCATAAAACTGTTCAATATACGTCTGTAGATTTTCGTGTTCGTCCATTATTATCACCGACGTTATTGTACCAAAGCCACAAGGGTTTGTCCATTGTATGACACAACAACTGAATACCCATTCATTTTCATGGTTCCATCATAACGGTTTGTTCAAAAAAATTCAATGTTTCATCCCCCAAAACCGGGGAAACGGTAATATTGCATGCAAAAATTACCAATTATGATATGATTGACTTAAGGTGTGATACCATGAAAAAAATCATTATTAAATTGATTGAAAAATATCAGGATATCTCTCGAAACACAACCCCCACGTGTCGCTATAGACCCACGTGTTCTCATTACGCTAAAGAGGCTTTTGAGAAACGAAACATTTTTATTGCGGCCGCTTTAAGCATATGGCGCATTTTACGGTGTAATCCCTTCAGTAAAGGCGGCTATGATCCTGTACCTGCACCGAAACACCATGCATCAAATAATCACGCACAAAACAAGGAGGACAACCATGACGCACGCTCATGATATTGCGCTTGACGCTACTGATCAGCGTACGTACCGTCTTAAGGACTTTAGAGGACGCGGATTGATACTGATCACTTATCCAAAAGATACGCACGGTGCCTGTGCTGAGATGATCAGACATTTTGATGACGCGCGGGAACAGTTCGCAACGCTTGGTTTTACCGTCGTTGGAATGAGCCGCGATTTAATCAAACGGCATATTGCATTTAAGAATGCACATAACATTGATATGCTTTTACTCAGTGATAAAGACGATGAACTGGCCAAAGCACTGAACCTACACGGCCAGGTAACTGTTTTCGATAGACAGTTTAGCGGGCTTATGCGCGCTTTGGTGGTTTATGACAAGGATGGCAAGGTTATCCACCGCATGACCAATTTTGACCCATCGTCCATAACAGAGAAACTCTACAATACATTAAAAAACGGTTGATTTTTTGGTAAATTCTTAATATCATACCACTATTGTTTCAACTATGGTTAAGACCAACACTCAGTAACGCCCCATTATTGTGGGACTGCATACGCATTTTTGTGATGCAAAGTAACAGGAGGGTTTGTTTATGAAAACAAAACATAAATTATTCACATCAGAATCCGTCACCGAGGGTCATCCAGATAAAATATGTGACCAAATATCCGATGCCATCCTCGATGCAATTTTAAGTGATGATCCCAATGCACGCGTTGCCTGTGAAACCTCAGCAACCACTGGATTTATTTTAGTCATGGGCGAAATCACAACCACCACATATGCAGATATCCAGTCAATCGTACGTCGAACTGTAAAAAACATCGGTTATGACCGCGGGAAATATGGGTTCGACAGCGAAAACATGGGTGTGCTTGTCGCCATTGATCCACAAAGTCCTGACATTGCACAAGGGGTCACAAAAGAAGACCCTGACGAACTCGGTGCAGGGGATCAGGGCATGGTGTTTGGGTATGCGACCAATGAAACCGATGCCTACATGCCTATTACCCATCTGCTTGCCAGCCGTTTGGCGAAGCGTCTGACAGACGTTAGAAAAAATGGTACACTTTCTTACTTGCGCCCTGATGGAAAAACACAAGTCACGATTGAATTTGATGAAAACAACCAGCCTTTGCGCGTTGATTCTATCGTCCTTTCAAGCCAACATGCACGCAATATTAAACAATCCACATTGCGCGAGGATGTTATCGAACAGGTTATCAAGCCAATCATTCCTCAATCATTAATTGATGAAGACACCGTTTTTTATATCAACCCTACCGGTAAGTTTGTTATTGGCGGTCCACACGGTGATTCGGGCCTCACAGGACGCAAAATTATTGTTGATACCTACGGGGGCATGGCCCGCCACGGTGG
>PUMO01000030.1 GCA_003551405.1 Mollicutes bacterium
GCCTACAGGCGGCGATGAACGACTGGAATTTGAACACGCTGTGGCGTTTTTAAAAACCGTGCCTGATCATAAAAATTTTGCGAAACGTCTCAGACAAGCCAAAATGAAAGGCGAGACGCTGCTTCAGCCAAGGGCTGGGGTGGCGCTTGTTGATGAGCACATTACCTTGCTCAATCATTTGAATAAGGAAGGTGGCGCTGACTTTTTACCGTCTACGATTGATTCTTATACCCGGCAAAACCGCTATACAAATGCTGAAGATGCCATCAAGCAAAGCATCAAGGCCAAACGGTCGCTCTTAAACGGCTTTCCTGCGGTCAACCATGGGGTTGAAGGGTGTCTGAAAGTGTTTGAGCATGTCGATGCCCCTTTGCAAGCACGCCACGGGACGCCTGATGCGAGACTTCTTAGTGAAATTATTCACGCCTCAGGGTGGACGAGCAATGAAGGCGGCGGCATCTCTTATAATATACCGTACGCCAAGCATATCGCGCTTGAAGATACCATCCGCTACTGGCAATATGTTGACCGCCTGGTCGGCTATTACGCTGAGGCCGGTATTGAACTGAACCGCGAGCCCTTTGGTCCGCTTACCGGCACTCTTGTGCCGCCAAGCATTTCCCATACGATTGCAATTATTGAAAGCATCTTGGCCGCAGAGCAAGGCGTGAAAAACATCACGGTCGGGTATGGGCAAGGCGGCAATATGACCCAAGATATTGCGGCGCTTCAAACCCTTGATGAACTGACCAACTATTATTTGAAACTGTTTGGCTATGACGATGTCTTTGTGACCACCGTCCTTCATCAGTGGATGGGTGGGTTTCCTGAAGATGAGTCGGCGTCGATGGGCATTATTTCCCTGGGCGCAACGGTTGCGTCCATGGGCGGTGCGAGTAAAATCATTACCAAAAGCCCACACGAATCCCAGGGCATTCCGACCAAGGAAGCCAATGCGGAGGGCCTGCGCGCAAGTAAAATCATCACAAACTTATTAAAAGATCAAAAAACACCAGAGTCCGGCGCGCTCAAACAGGAAAAATCCATCATTGAACGTGAAGTGAAATCCTTGTTATATGCCACGCTCAATGTCGGCAAGGGGGACTTTGCAAAGGGTGTGGTTAAAGCATTTGAAAGTGGTATTTTGGATGTGCCGTTTGCGCCCAGTGAAAAAAATCAGGGCAAAATTCTTCCCGCACGTGATCAACACGGCAACCTGCGCATTTTAGAATTTGGCAATCTTCCCTTTGATGACGACATTAAAGCGTTTCATCGTGATGCGTTAAAAGCACGTGCCATTCATGAAGGGCGTGATGTCAGTTTCCAAATGACCATTGATGATATTTATGCGGTCGGCCGCGGCAATCTTGTAGGCCGGCCCAAAAGGCGTGATACTGATGAAAATCGTTGATGTGGTAACGTCTGTGGGTCTGACTGGTTTTTATTTTGACGACCAGGCTGCCATTAAAAGCGGTGCAGAACTGGACCGCTTCACGTATGTAGGCGATACGGTGACCCCGCATTTCAAAACGATTCGCCAGGCGGGTGAATCCCTTTCGATCATGCTTGTGCTTGAAAACGGCCAGATTGCTTATGGTGATGCGACTGCGGTCCAGTACAGTGGTGCCGGTGGGCGCGATGCCTTGTTTGAAGCGAAAAAGGCCAAAACGTTTTTTGATGAAAAAATCAAACCCTTGCTTATGAATATTGACCTTGAAACCTTCAGGGTGCATGCAAGACGGTTTGATACGCTCAACATTGACGGTAAGCCCATTCATACGGCTTTGCGCTATGGCATTACCCAGGCGCTGCTTGATGGCGTTGCGAAAGTTCAAAACCGTACCATCAGTGAAGTGGTGCGCGATGAATACGGCATCAAGGACACCACCTATCACACCGTGCCCCTCTTTGCGCAAAGCGGGGATGACCGCTATAGCGGTGTCGATAAAATGATCATGAAAGAAGTCGATGTGCTTCCCCATGCGCTCATTAACAGTGTCAAAGATAAACTGGGGCGTGATGGGGAGAAACTAAAAGATTATGTCAAATGGCTCCGTAACCGTATCATCACTAAACGCGTGCGTGAAACCTATGCGCCCATCTTACATATTGATGTGTATGGCACAATCGGTATGATTTATGAAGACGATCTCAATAAAGTGTTTGCGTACCTTAAAGCACTTTCGGATGTGGCCGCACCGTTTCACTTGCGTATTGAAGGCCCCATCGACAAAGGGAACCGCGAAGACACGCTTGAAGCGCTTAAAGGGCTTAAAACGCTTATAGACAGTGATGATGCGGTCAATGTCGAGATTGTGGCTGATGAATGGTGCAATACCCTCGATGATGTCAAAGTGTTCGCCGATGAAAATGCGGCGCACATGCTGCAGGTCAAAACCCCTGATCTCGGTGGGGTGAACAATACCATTGAAGCACTCCGTTACTGTCTCAAAAAGGGTGTTGGGGCCTATAGTGGCGGCTCGTGCAATGAAACCAATATCTCAAGTGAAATTACCACCTCCATCGCAATGGCATGTAACGCCAAGCAAGTGCTTGCCAAACCGGGCATGGGGACAGACGAAGGCATCATGATTGTTAAAAATCATATGAAGCGTACGTTAGCTTTGATAGAAAGGTGGCGAAAGCATGGCTAAAACCATCACGGTAGGCAGTTTAGAATCCAGTGACTGCATGATCACCTTAAAGGAAGGCACGGGGAACGTCCATATAAAAAGCGTGGTTGCGGCCGCGTTTTATGATCATATTGAAACACTCGTGCGCCGCGTTTTAAAGACGCATGAAGTGCGCAATGTCGATCTTACCCTTGAAGACAGAGGGGCCCTTGATTATGCGATTGAAGCGCGCCTGATTGCGGCGATTAAACGTTACAAGGGGGATGCCAATGGCTAGAAGTTTTTTGTTTATTCCCGGAAACGTGCCGCGCATGCTTCAAAACATGGATGTCTTTGAAGCAGACGCGGTCATCATCGATTTTGAAGATTCCGTGAGCGTAAGTGAAAAAGAAGACGCGCGGCTTCTCACTGAGCGATTTTTAAGTAATCATGAAGTATCAGTGGATGTCTACATCCGTATCAACGCCGATAAAGCACTGATGAAAGCAGACTTAAACGCCATTGATTCGCTTCCCATTGCTGGGATTGTGCTTCCCAAGGCTTCGCCTGAGACACTCAATGTGTTTGAATTCTTAAATGAAAATAAACCGTGTCATGTGATTGCGCTCATTGAAACGCCCATTGCTTTTTTTAAGTTTGAAGAAATGGCGACGCATGCGTGCATCAAGGGCTTTTTCCTCGGCGGTGTTGATTTAATGCATGCGCTTGGTGGAACTCTTTGCAGTCAATCGCTCCTTTATCCGCGTAGCAAGCTATTGATGGCGGCACGTGCGCACAATTTATATGCAATTGATACGCCGTGGACATCAACGGACGAAGCGGCGCTTACACGTGACGCCAAAGAAGCGGCGGCCCTTGGATTTGACGCTAAGGCTGCCATTCACCCTAACCAGGTGCATCCGATTAATCAGGCATTCATGCCCAGTCAAACGCGCATTGAAGAAGCCAAGCGGATTGTGGCCATGCATGAAAAGAATGGTTCCATGCGGTTTTCACTGGATGGACAAATGATTGACAAACCGGTGATTGAACACGCGAAAACCTTGCTTAAAAAGGTGCGCACCTATCAATCAGGAGGTGAAAACGATGTTTGAAACCTCGGTTGACAATGCGCTTGATAAACTTGCAGTCAAGGATGGCCTGTCTGTGAGTTTTCACCATCACCTGCGTAACGGAGACGGGATTATCAATACGGTGCTTGAAAAACTCTACGCACGCAATGTTCAGGGTATGCACGTGTTTATTTCAGCGATCTTCCCCAGTTACACAAGCATTATCGATGGCATTAAAAACGGGCATATCGATTCGATTACGACCAATTATATGAACGGGCCTGTGGCTGATTATATTTACGAACATGGCCTTAAAGGCAGTCTTACCATGCAAACACACGGAGGACGCGCGCGTGCCATTAAAGAAGGCGAAAGTGTGATAGATATCGCCTTTGTGGCCGCGCCCACCGTCGATAAGGCAGGCAACGTGAGTGGTGCAATAGGCAAAAGTGCCTGCGGCTCACTGGGGTATGTCATGGAGGATGTGGCGCACGCAAACACCGTTGTGTGTATTACCGATACATTGGTTGAAACCATTGATGCCCCCCAGATTGATGGACGTGATGTCGACATGGTGGTGCACATGGATTCAATTGGAGATCCGCGCGGGATTGTGAGCGGGACATTGAGCATTACCACAGATCCTGTTGGATTAAAAATTGCCCGTGACGCCAAACGGTTTTTGCTTTATAGCGGTATGATCAAAGACGGAGTGAGCTTTCAAAGCGGGGCTGGGGGCATTTCACTTGCGATCACCAAGGAATTTGTGAATATTTTAAACGATAACACCATTACCGCATCCTTCTTTACCGGCGGGATTACCGCTTACCATGTCGAGGCGCTGGAACAAGGGTTAGTCAAAGATTTATACGATGTCCAGTGCTTTGACGCGGCGGCCATTGAAAGCATTGGCAAAAATGCCCATCACCATGCCATTAGTGCCGATATGTATGCCAATCCCCTCAATCAAAAGCGTCATATTAAAGACCTTGACATAGTTATTCTCGGTGCGGCTGAGATTGACTGTGATTTCAATGTCAATGTGACCACCGACATGCACCATAAAATCATCGGCGGCAGTGGTGGTCATAGCGATACCGCTGAAGACAGCAAACTTGCCATCATTGTCTCTCCGCTTTTTAAAGGGCGTATGCCCCTCATAAAAAAGAAAGTGACCAC
>PUMO01000202.1 GCA_003551405.1 Mollicutes bacterium
CCAGAAACCTCACCACACTTTAATGAATATGTTCAAGCGTTTGTAGAACGCCGTAATGGCAAAGCAACCTATGAACAAGCACAAGAACTTTTAAAGACACCAAACTATTTTGGGACGATGATGGTCTATATGAATGCTGCGGATGGTCTTGTCAGTGGGGCTGCCCATTCAACTGGGGATACGGTGCGTCCTGCCCTTCAGATCATTAAGACAAAACCGGGCATCAGCCGCACATTTGGATTCTTTTTAATGGTGCGTGGTGAAGAAAAATACATTATGGGAGATTGTGCGATCAACCCGAATCCTGACAGCGAAGCTTTGGCAGAGTTTGCGGTTGAAAGCGCAAATGCCGCTAAGATGTTTGATATTGATCCGAAGGTCGCTATGTTAAGTTTTTCAACCAATGGCTCAGCCGATACTGACGAAAGCAAAAAAGTGCGTGATGCCGTAGCCCTTGCAAAGAAAAAAGCACCTGAGCTTGCGATTGATGGTGAAATGCAATTCGACGCAGCAGTTGTCAAGCATGTTGGGGAAAAGAAATTCCCCGGCAGTGAGGTTGCAGGACAAGCCAACACCTTCATTTTCCCTGATTTGAACAGTGGAAATATTGGGTATAAGATGGTACAGCGCTTAGGCAATTTTGAAGCCATGGGTCCTGTACTTGCCGGTTTGAATAAACCTGTTAATGACCTATCGCGTGGTTGTAGCAGTGACGATGCATACAACACAGCCATTATTACCGCTGCGCAAAGTTTAGAAAACAAATAAATTTAAACGACCAGATGTTGATACGCCAGATGATGCGTATCAACATCTTTTTTTAGTCTTCCCATCCCTTTAACCGCTAAAACATGCTACAATGGATTTATCAAAGTTGGTGGGGGGAAGGTTTATGGCGACATGCGCAGTTTTATACAATCCAGCAAGCGGAAAGAAAACCTTTAAAAATCACCTACCGGAGGTAGAAAAGCGACTGACCGCATTAGGTTACACGTGTAACGTGTATGAGACGGCTTATGCAGGGCATGCAGAAACCTTGGTTAAAGAAATTCTTAAGTCACCTGTAGACATGCTTGTTGTTTCTGGGGGTGATGGTACCTTTAATGAAGTGCTTAATGGGTTAATGTCGTTTGATACATTACCTTCTGTAGCTTATATTCCTACTGGTACAAGTTGTGACATTGGGAAATCACTTGGTATTTCTAAAAATATTGATAAAGCCTTAAGTGTTATTGAAGCCAATCACTTGGTCCATATGGATGTTGTATGGTCCAATCAAGGGTATTTTACTTATGTTTCTGCTATAGGAAGCTATATAGATATCTCATATAAAACCCCAAGCAAACTTAAACGCTTTTTAGGGTTTTTTGCCTATATAATCATCGGGGTTAAATCATTCTTTACCATTCCGAAAATTCCAATGCAAATTAAGACAGAAACATCAGAAATTAGTGGGACGTTTTCATTGGCGCTGATCTTAAACACTAAGCGTGTCGCCAGTTTTACCATGATGAAGCGGCCCATTTTGGATGATGGGTATTTAGATGTACTCTTGTATCGTTACACACCATTTTTAAACAATATTCTCTTTTTGTTTTCCTTTATTTTCGGCAAAAAGATACTCCCGAGGACACACTGGTTTAAAATGCACTCAGGGCGTTTTATCCCACAAACGCGCATTCCGTGGAATCAAGACGGTGAAAAGGCGCAGGTGGGGGAATTGCAAATCAAAGTCATTCCCAAGCGCCTACCAATCATCGTCGCAAAAGACCGTTTAAAATATTTTCCTAATCAGTAAGAAGGTTAAGCATGAAACCAAATCAAAACAAAGTGATTGTTGTTGAAGGCAATCACGATAAAGCACGCATACAATCTATATTTCCTGATGTTGATATCGTCATTACCAATGGCCGAGAAATTTCTGTTGACACCCTTCAAGATTTATTGCATTTAAACCGTACCCGCGGGTTGGTTTTAATGCTTGATCCTGATGTTCCAGGGGAAAAAATCCGAAAAACCGTAAACGACTGGGTCGGACCAACTGAACATGTGTTTTTACCTAAATCAATGTGCACTGACCGGCAAAAAGGCAAAGTCGGCATTGAACATGCGCCCTTAAGTGAAATTAAAAAAGCGCTCAGCGTCCACGTTTTAAATCAAACCAATCAAGGCTCTATCACAAATGCGGACTTACATACTCGAGGGCTGATCGGTCAAAGAGATTCAAGCGCACGCCGACAAAAAGTTTGTGACGCACTTGGCATAGGCCTAGCAAACGGAAAAACATTGTTAAACAAACTCAATATGTTTAATATAGACTTAACAACCATTGACAGGGTGATTGAATGAAAGAATCATTACAAAAACGGACACACCGTTTACTCAGTTCCAATCATTTACAGGCTAAAAAGAAATATGGTCAAAATTATTTGACCGATGCCAACGTTATTGAACGAATTGTCGATACCAGTCAAGTGGATGAAAGCACAACGGTCATAGAGATTGGTCCGGGTCTTGGCGCACTGACTCAGAAACTGCTTGAAAAAAGCAAGCAAGTCATTGCGTATGAAATTGATGCAACGTTGATTCCGGTGTTAAACCGTGAATTCTCTGAGTCACCGCATTTTATTCTTAAACATCAGGATATCTTGAAAACATCGATTGATGAAGACTTAAAGGCGCTTGGTCTAACAAAGCAGGACCCGATTGTAGTTGTGGCCAATTTGCCTTATTACATTACCACGCCGATTCTGACAAAGCTATTGGAAGAATCCACGATGATCAATCGCTATACCCTGATGGCCCAGTATGAAGTGGCTCGACGTCTAACTGCTGATACCAACACAAAAGACTATAATGCGCTCAGTGTATTCATGCATTATAAAACAACGCCCTCATTTGCGTTTAAAGTATCTAAAAACGTCTTTATGCCACCACCCAATGTGGACAGTGCAATTATTACCCTGACAACTAAAAAACCGCCCAAAATCGAAAATGAAGCATTTTTTCTGGATTTTGTTCAACGTGCATTTAAACAAAAACGGAAAACATTGGCCAATAATATTTCGGCCGGATATAACGTTGATAAAGCACGTGTCAATGCTTTATTGGAAGCAGAGGGTTTTGCGACCAATATTCGTGCAGAAGGCATAGATGTCAAAGGGTTTATAAAATTATCAGAAGCATTCTACACAACACTATATGTTACACATGAAACATAGGAGGGGAACATGAAAGAAAAAGCGTGGGCAAAAGTGAATTTTCATTTAGATGTCTTAAAACGACGGGTGGACAACTACCATGATTTGGAAATGGTGATGGCGCCCCTTGCACTTCATGATGTACTGACTTTTAAAAGACTAAATGAAGATACGATTAAAATCACTGAGTCAGTGCAAACATGTGATACGCCTGAGGATAATATTGCCTATAAGGTCGCAAACTATCTTAAAGAGACGTTTAACATTAAAAAAGGCATACACATCCATATTGAAAAACATATCCCCATAGCTGCTGGTTTGGCTGGGGGAAGTGCTGATGCGGCCGCTACTCTCCGAGGGATGAACAAGTTGTTTAAACTTAAAATGACCTTAGAACAACTTGCTGATATTGGTGAAAAATTCGGCGCCGATATTCCTTTTTGTGTGCATTCACGCTTATGCATTGCAAGAGGTAAAGGTGAACAACTCTTTTTCTTAAAAGGAAAGCTCAATATTCCTTTGTTGTTAGTGACGCCTAACTTGCGTGTATCCACGAAAGAGATTTTTTCTCTTGTGGATATGAAGGACATAAAGAACGTTAAGATTACAACCATGACCAATGCCATTTATAATAAGAATTACGATCTGATTGCGCAGGCTCTTTATAATGCGCTTGAACCGTTTGCGTTTCAAAAATATCCTGAAATTGAGAGCCTTAAACGCCATTTGGAATCTGAACAACTGGACGGTGTCGTCATGAGTGGGAGCGGACCAACTGTTGTAGCGATTGATAAAGACAAGAAAAAATTAAGGGATGTTTCTTTAAAATATCAGGAAGATTTCCAAGTCCACTTAAGCAAAATCACGTAATAAAGGGCTATATTTGCCTTTAATTATTTGAAAACGTTTTATCATTATGATAAAATACAGAATATGAAATATGAGACAGAATATAATGCGGGGTGGAAAAATGGAAATTACTGATGTTCGGGTTAAAAAACTTAATAGTGATAACCGTTTAAAAGCAATTGCGGCGATTACTATTGATGAATGTTTTGTGGTTCACGAACTTCGAATTATTGATGGAAAAGACGGATTATTCGTTGCGATGCCATCACGAAAAATGCCAAATGGTGAATTCAAAGATGTTGCACACCCAATCAACCAAGAAACACGCAACATGATTGAATCTGTTGTAATTGAGGCATATAATAATTTGGAAGAAGAACCAACAGACCAACCGAGCAGTGCTTCAGATGCGTCTGAGGATGAAGAATCTGAAGAACAAGAATAATTTTGATTTAAAATGCAACTTATAAAAGTTGCATTTTATTTTGTATGGATTTTGTTATAATATGATTTGGAATAAGACCAATAAATTAATCGGGAGGGTCATATGGCAACATTAGATAATCAAAAAGTTAAACTTTTGTCATTAAGCGCCAACAAACAGTTGGCACAGGAAATCTCTGATTTCACAAATATTCCCCTCAGTAAATGTGAGGTGAAGCGTTTTGCGGACGGTGAAATAGGTGTCAACATTGAAGAGACGGTTCGCGGCCATCACGTATTTATAATTCAACCAACCCATGCACCGGTCAATGAACATTACATGGAACTTTTAATTATGATTGACGCAGTGAAACGGGCCTCA
>PUMO01000149.1 GCA_003551405.1 Mollicutes bacterium
ATCCCTTGACCAAAGGCCATGTCCATTTAATTCATGAAGCGGCCAAATATCATGAGACTCTGTGTGTCTTTGTGGTCAGTGAAGACCGCTCATTTTTCCCGTTTGAAGACCGTTTTAACATCATTAAAGAAACCTTTAAGGACCAAAGCAATATACACGTGCTCCCCACTAAAAACTACTTGGTGTCCTACGCAACATTTCCCAAATACTTTTTATCGAAAGGAGAAACCATCAAAAAAGAACACGCCCTGATCGATGTGCTCACATTCAAACAACATTATATGAAGATTTTTAACATTACCGCCCGCTACGTCGGCGATGAACCCTATTCACCCATGACCAATGTCTATAATGAAACCATGGCGCACTACCTTGGGGACGCACTCGTTGTTATTCCTAGAAAAGAAATTGATGACGCGCCCATCAGTGCCTCAACCGTGCGTAAACTGCTTAAGAAAAACGGCGTATCCGCGATTAAACGCTACGTCCCTGAGGCGACTTACAAGTATTTGCTCAGTGAAAAGGGTCAAAAAATCATCCGCACCCTTAAGGACCATCATGGGCGCCACTGATATCTTGGAAGCGCGTACGGCGCGCGCGCAGTTAATTCAAGCAAACCGGGACGCGCCCGCGTTTGTGACGCTTAAGGCCAATATGCCGGGTAAAGAGAAAGTGAACGGTGAGGAACGGTTTGTCGTTTTACTTTTTAAGGCACTTCTGCGTACACTGTATCAAACCGATTTTCATATTCAAACAACCGCCGATGGCCACCTCGCTTACGCACGTTTAAACAAACCTGCTTCTGAGGTCAAACGCATGAGCAGCTGGCTAGAAGCGACCCATCCCATCGGACGCTTGGTTGATATTGATGTTCACCAAAACGGACGCACCCTTCATAGAACCCATAAACGTCATTGCATGGTTTGCGGCGGCGATGTGCATACGTGCCGTCGCGAAGCGCGCCATAGCCTTGAAGCGCTCGGGCGTCACTATAAAAGGGAAGTGCACAATTTCTTTAAACACGCACTTGCGAGGGAAGCTATCAAGGCACTCAGGAAAGAACTGTTCACCTATCCGTGCTATGGGCTTGTAAGCCATAAATCCAGCGGCATTCACCGTGATATGAATGTATCGCATTTTTTGCATGCATTCCCCTTGCTTGAAGACGCGTTCAAAGAATATATTGGCATGGCGTTAAACGGAAAGGACACGCTTGAGGCACTGAGGAAACGCGGCCAAATGCATGAAGCGCGAATTTTTGAAGGTGTTGGGCGCAATACCCACAAGGGCGCGCACTTTTTGTTTGGGCTTGTCTTAACGCATTTTACGCGCAGTGTTTTTAATGGCGGCGACTTTGATTCCTTTTTAGATGAACTTAAAGCACGGGGAAAAACGATTGAAAGCCATGATTTTTCCCATAAAAAAACACCGGCATCAACCGGTGAAAAAGCGTACCAGGTCAACCAGATCCGCGGGGTGCGCGGGGAAGTGAGTGACGGTTTTCCAAGCATTTTTTCCTGGTGGAAACCCGCTACGCGCCATTGGCACGGGTTTTACAAACTCACCCACATCATGGCGCGTCTTGAAGATACTACCCTTTATAAACGCGGCACCCTTGAGAACGTAAAAGAAACACTGAAAGAGACGGATATTTTGGCGTGTGACATGGAAAACTTGAACTTTACGCTAAGAAAAGCCTCGCCCGGTGGGGCGGCGGATTTGCTTGGGGTGCTTTACTTTTTTGAATCGACAGGTTATTTACTTAACATGTCCCCTTGAAACGCGCCCAGGCGGCGCATGGTTTTATCGATTTCATTCATGATTACAAACTTCTTAAGTGTCCACTGTGGCGCCAACAAGTCTTCTTTGACCGCGTCGCCTGTGACGCGCTGCACAACAATGTCAGGGTGCAGACGCCTGAGTTGTTTAACAGTGATGTCAACGTAATCTTCTAAACTGAGAAGCGCAAACGGTTCACGCCGGTAGGCGGCGCCCATGGCTGTATTTTTAGTAATGTGAAGCATATGGATTTTTATGGCGTCCACGCCGAGATTATTGACATGTCTGAGCGTATCAAGCATCATGGTTTCATCTTCCCAGGGAAACCCGTTGATGATGTGGACGGCCGTAAAAATGCCGCGGGACGTGAGCGCATGAATGGCCTGGTCAAACGTTTTTAAATCGTGCCCACGGTTGATTTTGCGCGCTGTTTTTTCATGCATGCTCTGAAGGCCAATTTCCACTTGCACGAACGTGCGTGTAGAGAGTGCTTCAAGTAAATCAAGCACATCCTCACCAAGCGCGTCCGCACGCGTAGCGATCGCGATGCCAACGATATCATCATCCAGTGAAAGTGCTGCTTCATACATCGTTCTGAGTGTCTCAACATCACCGTATGTATTGGTATTGGCCTGAAAATAGACAATGGTTTTGGCGTTTGGCCACTTTTGGTTGAGTCTCGTTTTAACCTGTTGATACTGCACATCAAAAGAATCTTCCTTTTCACCCGCAAAGTCACCTGAGCCACTGGGTGAACAAAATGTGCACCCACCCGTGCCTTTCGTGCCGTCTTTATTGGGGCAGGTGAACCCGGCGTTCAAAGGGACTTTGAACACTTTCTCACCGAAACGGTCCCTTAAAAATGCATTCATGGTACGGTAGCGTTTTTGTTGGTCCATGTTTCCACCTCGAAGGCATTTTAACATAATCCATGCCAAAAAAATGCACATATGATATAATTTTAAAAGGTGATAATATGCTTGATAGAATAAGGCTCGCGCTGGTCGCGCCCCAGGGACTCATCAAATACCGCAAGGACCGTCTCATTTTTCCCATTTTTTTCATGCTCTTTTTTGCAGTGCTCATGACAGTGGGGCCTATTATTCGCGTGATGCAGTTTGACGCGGTAACCAACGAAACGCGCGCCGCAATCCGCGAAAATTTTTCGTTTCCAAGTGCAGACTGTAACATTGAAGACGCAGAACTCATTTGTGATGAAACCATGCGTCACGAACTCTTTGAAGAGAATATTTTTGGCCTTGGCTTCAGTGTTTATCTCGATAGCCATGACACCTATGATGCGAGTGCGTATGATACCAACCACATTGTCCTAAACGGCGATACCATGTATATCAGCATTGATGAAATGTTCATTGACCAACAATTTGTGGAAAAACCGATCAGTGAGATGCATCAAAGCATTCACAATTTGGATTTCAATGTGGAAGGGTTTGAACAAAACGCCTTTTTTAATGCCGTCTTTAACGCGATTAATGAAGAAGTCTCACAGTTTCGCGGGGTATGGGCGTCATTCACCTTCTTTACCGAGTTTATTTCCGCGATTATATTATTTTTAATATTTGTTAGCCTCAATGCCTTTTTAATCCAGCAACGCTTAAAAGAAGTGCCGTTCAAACAAATGTTTGTAATGATGACCTACGCCTCAACGTTACTGTTTGTGGTGCTCATATTCAATAACCTTGTCATGTTCAATTTCATTATCTTTATCATTTTACTTTTCATCGGCTTTAGACAAACGTCGCGCCTTGCCTTTGAAATCCAGCGTCGCATTCAAAACGCCCAAGCCATTGAGAGGCGCCTCAAAGACGAACAACAAAACCGTGATGACGCGGACGAACAAAACGATGACTTTAATCAGGATTCAGACGATGATGAGTTTGACCGCTAGGCCTTGACTTTTTACGCCGCTTTATTTATGCTATATGTAAACGTAATGATGTCGATCCAGACGTAGTAGTATGCACGCATTCAAAAGAGACCTGGTGGGTGGTGAAAACCAGGAATGCACGCCTATGAACTCATCTGGGGAATCGCGCATGCCAAACATGCGCCGTTTTCCGCGTTAAGGACTAAAGTGCTTGTTGAACAAAGGTGGTACCGCGGCTCAGTCGTCCTTATTATGAATAAGGGCGTTTTTTATTGTAAATGCCATTAAATTGTAACCCCCATTAAAAGGAGGCACCCTCTATGAAATATAACCCACGCGCCATTGAAAGGAAATGGCAAAAAACCTGGTATGAAAACAACGTGTTTCATGCGGATGATGATTCACAAAAACCCAAATACTATGCTCTTGTTGAATTTCCTTATCCTTCAGGCACCGGCATGCATGTTGGGCACATCCGTGCTTACACCAGCCTGGAAATCGTCTCACGCAAACGCCGCATGGAAGGCTACAATGTCTTGTTTCCAATTGGCTTTGACGCCTTTGGCCTGCCAACCGAAAACTATGCGATGAAACAAAATGTGCACCCCCGTAAAATCACCGATGACAACATCGCGATTTTTACCAATCAGCTCAAGCGCGCCGGCTTCAGCTTTGATTTTGACCGTGTGGTTGATACCACGGACCCTGAATATTACAAATGGACACAGTGGATTTTCCTCAAGCTGTTTGAAAACAATCTTGCGTACCGCAGTAAAACCCACGTCAATTTCTGCCCATCCTGTAAAGTCGTGCTTTCAAACGAAGAAAGCCAGGGCGGAAAGTGTGACCGCTGCGGCAGTACGGTCGTTCAAAAAGAAAAAGACGTCTGGTTCTTAAAAATTACGGACTATGCGGAGAAATTGCTTGAAGGGCTTGAAGACCTTGAAACCCTGCCAAGAATCAAACGTGAACAACAAAACTGGATCGGCAAAAGTGTGGGTGCAGAAATTGACTTCCCTGTCAATGAAGTTGACCATACCCTCAATGTCTTCACCACGCGTCCCGATACCATTTATGGTGCGACCTTCATGGTTATCGCGCCTGAACACCCCTTGATTGACCAAGCGTCACAAACCATTAAAAACATGGACGCCATCCAACAATAC
>PUMO01000034.1 GCA_003551405.1 Mollicutes bacterium
AACGACGATATCGTTGGGTATATTGGCCTTGTCCGCGACGTCACCAAAGAAATCCAGTATCAACAGGAAATGGAATACTTAAGCTTTCACGATCAGCTGACGGGATTTAAAAACCGCCACAGCTTTGAACGCGTTCAAATGGAACTGACCAACCCCGACAAATTGCCGCTTTGTATCATGTCCATTGACCTTAACAACTTAAAAACCATCAATGATACCTATGGACATGCACAGGGAGACCGTGCAATTAAAAAAAGTGCCGATTTATTAAAGAGTGTCATTGAAGACCGCGAGTATCTCTTTCGAATGGGCGGTGATGAATTTCTCGTATTCATTCCAAACAGTAAAGACACAGACGCTGAAATGATGAAAAAAGAACTTTCCGCCTTGACTGATAAGGAAACCACAGATAAACACATTTCTTTAGCGGTGGGATATCACATTGTCAAAAACCCTATTGAAAAGTTACATGAAGAAATTGCCAAAGCGGACGAATGGATGTATCATAACAAACGAAACGACAAAACAGATTCCAATAAATAACGCCAGCGAAGCCGCTGGCGTTTTTTTATTCTGCTTTCTTTTTGGCAAATGCTTTTTTAAAGTAAAACTTAATACGTCTGAAAAACTTGGTTTCTTCATAAGAAAGAATGGCGACGCGGTAAACAGGTGTAATGGCATAAAGGAATAATAGTGTAATCACAATATGGAACAACAATATCAACAATGCTTCGAGTAACCCTATCACCCCTGTGGCGTAGGCGACGGGCGCGACGAGTGTGGAGAAAAATGGAATATATGACGCAATATGGACAAAGTTATCAGCGCCCATCATCGGAAGAAATATCGCAATGTAAAAGCCTCCAAGCAACAGAAAAATGAGCGGTGCTTGAAATTGTTGGTAGTCTTCTTGCGTGGTCGCTATTGATGCGATTAAGGCCGCGAGTGCCAAGAAGATAAGGGCCCCAAAAATGGTAAAGAGTACCATAAGAATGACAATGGTTGTGAAGTTGGGTACACGGCTTGTAATTTCACCAATCAATGAAAGTGCTCCAAAATCAACACTTGATTCAAGCAAACTGCCAAGTCCCATACCAACGATGCTGAACCCAAGCAAGATCAATGCCTGTAATATCAAGAAGCCGAGGTTGGACACAATTTTAGCCAAAAAATGTATTGTTGCCGGCACACTGGCAATGATGGTTTCAATAATCTTTGACGATTTTTCTTCAATAATGTCAACACCCAAAAACTGGGTGGCAAGCATGACAAGGAAGAATATGGGTAACGCCAAAATGGTAACGATGCCATCAATGAACATTCTTGTTTCTTCATCAATCGGGGCAGGATCATCACTTGGCGGGGGATCAATAACATTAAACGATGCATACTGAATGTCCTGATAGTCATTGAGGAACGCTTGCACACTGCTCATCACAAGATTTTGATCGCCCTGATTCTTAAGATAAAGATCAACATCGGGTTCACTCAAAGCATCGGTAAATACCATATAGATATCAACGTCACTTTCCCAAAAATCATCAAACGTGCCATCATATGCTTCAAAACGCATCTCACCGCTTGAAAGATTCATCATTTCAATCAACGTGGTTTCTAAGGGGAACGCTTCATCGTCGGTGTTGTTTTCAACCATCACCTTCTGTGTTTCCACTTCATCTGAAGAAAAGGCACCGATGATACTCGGAATGTTGATGACCGCAATGATGCCAAGGCCAAGCAAAGCGTTCGTAATGACAAACGCTTTTTTAAAAATCCGTTTTTTAAGGCCAAATAAAACCAGAAACTTAAACTTTTTCACGAGAGCCACCCACTTTCGCAACAAATATCTCAGATAATGACGCTTCTTCCACTTCAAAGCGCATCACATTGTCAAGCGTCTTTACATACTCAAAGACGGGTTCAATGAATTCATTGGATTCTATTTTCACCTTTACGTGGGTAGAATTGTTTGTGACACTGTATACACCGGGCAATTGTTTTAAATAATCCACATCGACATCTGCCGAAATATTGATGGTCAATTTTTGAAAATCTTTTTTTACCTGGTTGATATATCCGTCTATAATCGGACGCCCCTTTTCAAGCACCACAATTTTTTCACAGAAACTTTCCACATGGTCAAGCTGATGGGATGAAAAAATAATCATTTTTCCTTCCGCTTGGAATTGACGGATCGCACGAACAAAAAGGTCAGTATTGAGGGGGTCAAGTCCGCTGAAAGGTTCATCAAGCACTAAAAGTTTAGGGTCATTGATAATGGCGGAAATGAACTGTATTTTTTGTTGGTTTCCCTTCGATAGCTCCTTAATCATTTTGTCCTTATAGTCTTCTATTTCAAAAAATGCCAGCCAATAATCCATGCGCTTCATAATGGTCGGTTTATCCATGCTTTTTAGCTGACCAACATAAAGCATTAAGTCCTTAACTTTCATTTTGGTTAAAAGTGAACGTTCTTCTATCATATACCCAATGTCATCAACATTGTGATAACCAATTTTTTCGCCAAAATAGCGCACCTCGCCCTGAGACGGTTCAAGAAGACCCATAATGACCCGAAAACTTGTTGTTTTCCCAGCACCATTAGTACCGAGTAATCCAAATATTTCTCCGGGCCGCAAGGTAAAACTCAAATGATGCACCGCGATAAAATCGCCATAGCGCAATTCTACATTATTCACTTCAAGCATACTCTAAACCCTCTTCTTCATTCAAAATTCATATCAGTAACATTATACATGATTTCATGGTATTTATCACATTATTATATTTTTGTTAAATCATTTGAGGTGCATTTAAAAACCCATTTCGCCACATTTCTTAAATGCATTCCCCTAAGACATTGAAGCGATAAAAATATTGTGATATACTTATTGTGTTAAACACAATAAGTGAGGTGACCCTATGAATAAACAGTTTAAAAAAGGGGTGCTCGATCTGGTATTACTGCATTTAATCCATGAATCCCCCGCTACAGCATACGAACTCCTTAAAAAACTTGAAACGACGCTTGGTGTGACACAAAACACGATTTATCCATTGTTAAGGCGACTGGAAAATGACGGGTTCTTAACCCATGAACGATCCGCAAGCCAGGTTGGGGCGCCTAAGAAACTGTTTAAACTTACCGCTAACGGGCTTGAACACTACCGCATGCTTTGTAATGACTGGATGGCATTCAATACCAAAATCGAAGAAATTTTAGGAGGACAGTGTCATGAATAAAGAAACATTCTTGTCCAATTTAGAAATACAGCTTCAAGAGAAATTAACAGATCCCAATGAGATTCAAGATATCTTGAATGATTATGCCATGATGATTGATGAAGCCATTGAAAATGGGGAAGATGAATCAGACTTTATAGCATCACTTGGAAGTCCTCAGGCCATGGTTGATGCCATCATGGAAGAAACTGATGAATCAAAAACACACGTAACGCATAAGTTGGTGGCCATCAGCCCTTTCATTGCTTTAATTGGCTTTTTTGCGAGTGGCTTCATCTTTGATGCGTGGCATCCGGGATGGGTATGGTTTTTATTCATCCCAATGAGTGGCATTGTATTCAGTGGTCCGCAATCGCTTGAAAAACTCGTGGGGCTCAGTGTCTTTTTAGTGCTCATCGGGTTTTTCCTGGGTAGTTTCTGGTTAGGCACCTATGATCCGCTTTGGGCACTTTTTTTAATCATTCCGGGTCTTGGGTTTTTCCTTAGGGCGCACCCGATTTACAAAGTGGCCGGCATATATACCCTGAGCGCGGTCGTTATCTATATTGCTTATGGATTGATTATGGACCCAGCCCATTATTATGGTTTACTTCTCTTCTTTCCCGTGGTACTTTTTGGTTTGATGAGCGGTGTGATTACGATGAACATAGATGGCCTTAGCCGCGGGGAAAAGCATATAAAAATATTTGGGACCATTTTAAGTGCATTTTTAATCATCAATTATGTTCTAATTGGATATCAATATGCCCTTTGGCATCCAACGTGGCTGATATTTTTACTGATCCCTATCAGTATTATGCTTTATGCACAAATTGCGTTTAAAGAATCCATTGAATTCGTGGCCTACACGCCGTTCATCGCACTCACCATCTTCTTTTTGTGGGGCCATTTCGCGAATGCTTACAGCTATAGCTGGCTTATATTTCTTATCATCCCCATCAGCGGCATTTTATTTGAAAAGGGAGATGCCTAATGCAACATACGTATTTTTTAACATCTTTCTTACCCATTGGAATCATCATAGCGGCGAGCATTATTCTCTTGATTGAACTGTTTTTGCTCATTTATGAACGCATCAAATCATAACCTATTAAAAAGCAAACCGGCCAGGTTTGCTTTTTTAATGGGTGTGTGGTGGCTTATATCCCCCAGCAATGCGGCCCATGACAACCCCTTCAGTAATGGCCATGCTCCCCAGACGGCTCGCGCCGTGAACGCCTCCCGTGCATTCACCGGCCGCAAACAGATTAATGTAATGTTCACCATTCTTTTTTAGCACCTGGGCGTGTGAATTGATTGCCACACCACCCATTGTATGATGGATTTTAGGCACCATGCGCATCGCGTAAAACGGTGGGGTATGAATTGTTGACAAGTGACCTAACTGTTTGCCAAAGCCATCCAAACCTTTTTGTGAGACGCTCTTATTATAATCATCTATGGTCTCAACAAGTTTTGAAGGATTAATATCATATTCACGGGCAAGATCGTCAAGGGAATCAAAGGACTTGACAATCCCTTTTTTAAGTAGAATGCTTAAGTCCCAACCACTCTCACCTACCATA
>PUMO01000186.1 GCA_003551405.1 Mollicutes bacterium
GCGTGAGGCGGATGTAAAGGCCATTTTGGACAATGCCAAACATTATGTGGACCTTGCGCGTGAACATACCAAAGAAAAATGATTGCCAGCAGGCAATCATAATTAATGGAAATTTATTTGTTTTATTGCCTGGCATGCGCACATATATGATGGTACAGATGATTATCAACTGCGCAATCACAAAAATATGATGGACCGGTTGTAAAAATAGTGACCCGTGCTTTTGTGTACCACCAGGCTATGAAGGGTGCGTGAACAAAGACAGTGACCTTGTTTCAATCACTGCTTTATGGCATCGGTGCTGGTACGTTTTAATATGATATATCCGATCGGCGTTTGTTTGTGACAGTTATAGTATTCTTCACTCTTTTCAAACCCGATGGATTCGTAAAAGCGCCTGGCGTCATTGTTTTTGTAGTTGAGATGTAAATATACCGTGTGATAGTTTTCTTGTAAAAGGTCTACAGCACGCGAACCATAGCCTTGATGACGGTATGTAGGTAACACGGCCAAATAAAGAATATAAAGGGCGTCATCCTCCATCGTGATTCGACTGATGCGTGCGACTTTGCGGGTGATGTTGAATTTTTTTAACGCTGAAGTCAATCCTAGTCGCTTAAACATGCGTTGGCGGGTTTCGCGTCCAAGGGTCTTTTGAAGGTGACCTTCATACGATGCGACAATGCCAATAAACGTGCCCTCGTCCATCATCATTTTCAAATGGGGGGGATTAAAATAGGTATCCGCTTCATGCATGATCATGGATTTAAATACATCGAGCGCAGCGTCTTTGGTTCCAAACAAAGCATCAAAAATTTCACTATCAGTTTCATAAATCAATTCACTCACTTGATTCACATCATGTCGGTTTGCATCAAAATTTTCTAATTTCATCACACCTCACCTCAATTTTATTGTATCACACGCTAAATTTTTTTCCTATTTAGGGCGGAGACTTTCCTTAAAGGGGGTGCTTCGTGTATAATCAAGAGTGAGGAGGCGACATTATGGCTAGAAAAAAACGCACACTGGATAAAGAAGTTAGAATGGAGCTCACCAAGGAAAATTGTCATGCCATCATGGATTATTTGATGGTTCAATTTACCGACAAACAGGATTATCATTACAATTATTATTTTGATACACCCGAGCGTTCTTTAGAAAAAAACGATGTAACCCTCAGACTAAGAACCATTCGCAAAGAAGGACACATCAGTTATCATTTAACCCTCAGAGTCCCAACCATTGAAGAAGAAACGTATTTGGAATATTACCAGCGTCTGAGTGAAAAACAGATGCGTTTACTTGTTTATAACAACAAATTACCCGACGGTGAAATCAAGGACCTCAACAGTGTCCATGGCGGAAACGTCCAAAACGTGAATGTCATACGCGTCAACCGTGTATGGGCCCCTTACAAAGACCTTGATGTGTACTTTGATAAAATTTCCCACCGCGGAAAAACCCACTATGAAGTTGGAACCAAAATCGACTCCTCACAAACCGTCAGTGGCGATGAGAAATTAAATGAATTTAAAGAATTGCTTTCTACGTTCGGTATTGATTTCAAACAAGCCAAGCGACGTTCCAAAAAATTCCGTTAAATCAGTGCCAGCGCAAAAATCTTGCGCTGGCATTTTTATGGTTAATCGGTAACACACTAAAATAATCGCCATTATATGAACCCTTTACTCACTATGTTATTCACACCTTGCAAAAGAAAAAGCGCCTAAAAAGGCCCTTTAACTTAAGAATACAAAATATGTGGTCAATGCGACAATGTAGATTAAAAAGACAAGATTCGCATTTTCAAACGATATGCGTGATTCACGGATCATGCGAACAGGCTTTAAATCCCTGGCAATAACCGTGAAATAAAAGACAAGCCCAATGGCTACTGTTATGCCGTAATCTAGCAGGACATCGAAACTCGTTAGGTCAAATTCTTCCACGCGAATGCCAAAAAACCCTTCACTGAATGGAATATAGAAATTACCAAGCAGTACGCAGCCAAACGCAAGCGCCATCATTGCAACGTTTTGGGCCATGTTTTTAAGGGGATAGGACAAGGTTTTGGGTCCAAAGAATATTTGTGACATCTTAATGAAACTGGTCGCCGTCCCGATATTGATGACATAAAGCGCCCAATACCGCCAGCCTTGTTCGGCGAGGCCATATTTGATGATTGATTTTGAGATAAAGCCGTTAAAAAACGGCGCACCGGTGATGGAAAGCATCCCCACAATCATAAAAATACTGACAACGGGCATGGTTTTAAACACGCCACGGATTTCACCGACCTTCTTCGTACGGTAAACCTGGATAATCACCCCAGCACCAAGAAACAGTAAGCTTTTAAAGAGTGCGTGGTTAAAGGTGTGTAAAATGCCGCCATAAAACATATCACTGTCCGCAGATGACACCCCCATCATGATAATACCGACTTGGCTGATGGTGTGAAACGCAAGGATTTGTTTGAGTTCTTTTTGGCTGAGCGCAAACATGACACCGCTAATCGCGGTGAGTACACCGACCATGAAGAAAAAATCACTGTACGCAAAACCGGCCCCTTCATAAAGAAAGTTCATCCGGAAAAACAAATACACCCCGGCCTTAACAATCAAACCACTAAGCAGGGCACTGATGGCGCTTTGCGCAACGCCATGCGCTTTAGGAAGCCAGGTAAAGACTGGGAACAGTGCGGCTTTGACACTGATGCCCGCCATCATGAGGACATAGGAAAACCGAAGTATAATGGTATCATCAACATCTTGAAACTGTTCAGTCAGCGCAACAATGTTGATCGATCCAAACGTGAAATATACCAAGATGATGCCCGTTAAAAACACAAGCATTGCGGGTACATTGACAATCAGATAATATAGCGCGGAGCGAAAGCTTTCGCCTTTTTTATTGTACGCAATCAGAATCGTTACGATAATGGTCGCGAGTTCCAAAAACACGAACACATTAAATAGGTCATTGGACTGAAGCAGTCCCAGAAATACCCCTTGTAAAAATATTAAAAAGAACAAAAATGAATGCTCTGTGTGACCAAAGCGAAAGGTGTAAATCAGTACCATCCACCATGAAAACAAAGACAAGAAAATGAAACTCATGGACAGTTCGTCGTTCGCAAGTGAGATTCCTATGCGTGAATCCCACCCGCCAAGGACGATATGGGTACTTTCAAAATCACCATAAAAGTGGGTAAAATACACCACGGCCACAATGGTAAGTGCCAGCTGACTGGCGATAGCCACAATATTCATATGACGCCATTTGGATAAGTAAATAACAATAGAAACAATGACAGGCAAAAAAACTAAAACAACAGCAAGTTGATTCATGACTTCACGTCCTTGCGCGCAAGGACTTCTTTCCATTTCACACTGCCATAATGGTGGAAAATCTTAATACAGAGCATTAAAGAAAGGGCAGTGACCGTTGAACCGATAACGATGGTTGTAATCATCAATGCCTGGGGCAGTGGGTCGACAATACTTACAAGGTCTTCAGAAAGAATCGGGATACTGCCGCCTTGAAAATTACCAAGATTTAAAAACAGTAAAATGACACCGGATTCAATAATGGTGACCGAAAAGACGCTTTTGATAATGTTATCACTGGTTGAAAGTCCATAAAAGCCAATCAAAACAACCAGGAATGTTAAAATTGGATTCATTTAGCGTCCCTCCTTTAAAAATGCTGTAAAGATGGTCCATAACCCAAGTGCTACCTTAAAGCCGATCAAAACGTTCAAAATAACCAAATAAATCGCCATGGTGTCCGCATCATGTGACGGATCAAAGAAATTGGTGAAAAACGTCCCCCGCGTCACTAACGAAATCGACGCGACCACAATAATGAGCAAGTAAATAATCTTTTCAACCGTCACAATCAACCCAATATTGGTTTCCTTATTCGGGTCGATATAGTAAAGAATGAGGATTGCTGTTGCGACAATGGTTCCCCCTTGGAACCCACCACCTGGAGAGAGGTGACCGTTAACAATCACATAAAACCCGAATGTAAGCATCAGCGGATAGACTAAGCGTGAAAAGGTAATAAACAGATCAGGGGTTTTATATTTGTCAATCATGAAACGGGCGTTTTTCTCTTCAATGTCGTGTTTGGATATCCAAATCACACCACTGACCGCAATCAACAAAATCCCCGCTTCAAACAAGGAGTCAAACAAACGATAATCCAGCAAGATGGCCGTAACCAGGTTGCGTGAGCCTGTATCACTGAGCCCTTCTTCAAAGAAATATTGCTGGCCAAAATCATTATAAAGGGTTTGCAGTTCATTCATCGACATGGTAAATGCCACAAAAATGGTCCCAAGCAAGGCGATTAGGACAAACTGACGTAAAAAACGAATTGAATTATTCACCGAAATCACGGTCCTTGAACTGAACCACTTTGATATCTTTATAGTCTTTTGTCATTTGTTCAAGCTTGTTCATAAGCAAGCTTGATGCCTTGCCTTTTAAAATGTATTCGCCGGTTTCGCTGTCTTTGGTGATGATCAAGTCAACATTGGTCTGTTCACAAAGAATCTGGTCACGCCCTTCACCCAGTGAACAAAGCATCGGGTCGTTGGTAATGTTTAATTCAAGATGATAAAAATCACTGAAACGTTTTAAGAGCACATACCCAATGCCGGTAAACTCATTCCCAGAAATGATGAAATCATCCATCGCCTTATCCAGCACAATGAATTCACGCTGCCGTGAAATGCTGATCACGTAAATAAGGGGAATGATGGCTGAGTTGATCGCAATTTCCGCAATCGCA
>PUMO01000091.1 GCA_003551405.1 Mollicutes bacterium
TTTTCTCAAGTTTTTCAAGGTAGGGGATATTATATATCCAGTTGAGTCCGAGTGACGCTGCATTGGCGCTCAAGGCGCTTTGATATAGATTCATGGTTTCACGCTCCTTTAGTGTAGTATAACAATTTCTCACATATTTGTTTAGTTTCTTGCAAATTAAGTTATGGGGTTTAGAAGGCGGTGAAGGTGGTGTATAATGGAAACAAGTTTGTGTTTAGGAGGCCTGAGATGCAACCGATTCTTTATTTAGTCGCTGGCGGCAGTGCGTCTGGTAAAACGACTGTTGTGCGAGAAATTTTAAAACACTGTGACCCTTCCGATGTCCAGATTATCAATCATGATGATTATTATCATGCCAACAGACATCTGACTTTGGAAGAAAGGAAAAAAACCAACTATGACCACCCAGATTCGCTTGACAATGCACTGCTTTATACGCATTTAAACAAGCTTTTAAAAGGCGAAGCGGTGGAAAAACCCGTGTATGATTTCATAGAAAACACCCGTAAAGATGTCCCTGAAACCGTCCATCCCAAACCCATCATTATTGTGGAAGGGATTTTGATATTGGAAAATGCGGACATACGCAGTTTGTCGAACATGAACATATTTGTGGAACTTGATGATGATACCCGTTTCATTCGCCGGCTCATGCGCGATATTGAAGACCGCGGAAGAACGATGGAAAGCGTGATTGACCAATACCTTTCGACCGTAAAACCAATGTATCATAAACACATTAAACCAACCAAACGTTATGCGGATGTCATTATCCCCAATGACCACAAACACGATGTTGCGGTTGAACTTGTTGCGACAAAAATTAAGGATACGATTCAACATATAACCTAGGAGGCACATATGTTTAAGACTTTGAACCGACGTCTTAGTGACGCTCACAAATATCACATGGCCATGCATGAGAGCCCGCACGAAAACGTACTGGCTTTTAGTGTGGCCGATAGTGATTATGAAGTAGCGCCGCCCATTAAACAAGCGTTACGTACACGCGTAGAACACGGGGCGTTTGGCTATGCCAAGTTTAATAATACCCACCGAAAAGCCATACGCGACTGGTATAAAAAGCGTTATGACACTTCAGTAAAACTTAACTGGATTTTGCCGGTACACAAAGTACTCGCAGGCATCGGAGCGGCCCTTCAAACCTTCACAGATCCCGGTGACAACGTCTTGATTCAAACGCCCGTCTATCACGTATTTAAACCATTGATTGAAGATAATGCGCGCACAGTGCTTGAAAATCCACTTGTTCGCCGCAATGACGCTTATGCGATTGATTTTGAGGCACTTGAAAACAAACTTAAGGAAAGCCAGGCGTTTATTTTTTGTAGTCCACACAATCCTGTTGGACGGGTGTGGACGCATGAAGAGATCAAAACCGTGGTTGATTTATGTAAAAAGCATGATGTGTTTTTAATCAGTGATGAAATCCACGCCGATATCATCATTGAAGCACCCACATTCACCTCTTTAAACGAATTTACCGATGTTTATCCGCGCATGATCAGTGTCAATGCGCCTTCTAAGACGTTTAATATTGCGGGGCTTCAGTCGGCGTATATCATTGCGCATGATCAGGCTGTACGTGAGACGATTTCCAAAAACCTGCGAGGGTTACATATGAGTGGCTTTAACATTCTTGCCCTCAAGGCATTGCTTGCGGCCTATAACGAAAGTGCATCATGGGTGGACGCGCAAAATGCCCTTATCAAGAAAAATAAAGCCATGCTTGATACTTTTTTAGAGGCCCATGGGTTAAACAGTATGCGCCTCGAAGGCACCTACTTGGCATGGATTGATATTTTCAATACCGGTGTTGAGGCAACAACCTTCAATAAGCATCTTAAAAAGCAGGGGGTTGTCTTAAGTGAAGGGCCACCATTTGGAGACAGTGAAAACCGTTATGTCCGTATGAATCTTGCCTGTTCAAGCGAACAGCTTGATGAAGGGCTTTCGCGCATGGCGAAGGAGCTTGAGAGCGTATAAATTGACTGTGATGCGTGTTGAGGAGGTGGTTTGGTGGCGCGTTATATTGTTATTCGGTTGCTTTGGATAATTGTTGTATTTCTTTTATTGTTCGTCATCATATATTTTGCGGCCTCATTGGCGCATCTCGCTTTTTGGCAGCGCAGCTTACCCTTCAGAGAACAACTCCAGATTTCCTATGAAGGATTCATCACATTTCTTGATGATTTATTCTTTGGAACCCTTGAACAAGAAGGCCGGCGGGAAACGGTCATGGAAACATTCAGAAAAACTGCACCTGTTTCTTTGAGCATTGTGGGCGTTGGGTTTTTATTCACCTTAGCGGCTGGTCTTTTTTTAGGGGTGATGTCTGCGGTATATAAAAACAGTTTCTTTGATTATGTCATCTCTACCATTACGCTCTTTTTCGCTTCAATTCCTGCGTATTTGTGGGTGATTGGACTCATGGTCATGTTTGCCTGGACATTAGGGTGGCTGCCTGGGATGTATCCCGTTTATGCGGCCGATATGGGCACACCCCCCATTGATGTACAGATTATTGGCATGATCATTCCGGTCATCGCCTTGTCATTTTACCCGGTCGCAACCTTTGCGCAGCTTATCCGCGGTGAAGTGATTGAACAAAATACCTCTGATGCCCTGTTGCTTGCCAAAGCGAAAGGCTTGAGTATGCGCCGTGCGCTTTTCAAGCATTCCTTGCCCCTAAGTTTCCTTCCCATTCTAAGAGAAATTCCCAATATGTTCATCTTTATGCTCTTTAACGCATTCTTAGTTGAAGTTGCCTACAACGTACCGGGGATTGCCCGCTGGTTTTATCATTCAGTCTATATGAATGTGATGGACAGTGGAACGTTTAACATAGACCCACCGGTTGTCGTTATTGTTTCACTTTTTTATGCGGCGCTGATGCTTATCATGACGCTAATTGTTGATTTGTCGTATGGGTTGATTGATCCGAGAATTAACATGCAAGGGAAAAAATAAGTTTATGATATAATAACTGTGAAGGGAGGCGACTATGGATTTTATACGAGAATTTGTACTGGAAACGTTAAACGGCCAAGCGCTGCTTGAACTGTTTGATACGTATTTTCAAAACCAAAGTGAGCTCAATCAGGTTTTCATGCTAATTGGGGCGGGTGTCCTTATTGTACTGGGCCTTTTGAGTCTTGTGAAAATGACCCTAAAATTGACATCATCCATACTTAAAGTAATTATTATTCTCGCCATTCTTTACTACGTCCTTGTCATATTCCTTGATTTGTTTTAATGAATTTGCCCAGTCCTGCTGGGCATTTTTTATTGGGTGCGTGCGCGTCACTTTGGTATAATAGTGGTGAGGTGATTCGATGCATGAAGCGCTTGCTTATGAACAACTTAAAAACAGTAAAATCCGGTGTTTGACCTGTGATAAGCGTTGCAAATTATCGGACAATGCATACGGCGCGTGCGGTGTACGCAAAAACACGCATGGGCGTCTTGAGGTTCTAAATTATGGCATGATTCGCGCTGCATCCCTTGACCCGATTGAAAAAAAACCGATCTATCATTATTTGCCCGGGACCACCAGTTTTTCAATCGGTGCACCCGGATGCAATATGCATTGTGGGTGGTGCCAAAATATTTCATTGGCTCATCCCAAAACACTGAAACGTCTTGGAGAGAAAAGATGGTCACCCAGCGATCCAGTCTCCATGGCACTTGCGCGCGGCGCATCGTCCATCGCCTATACCTACAGTGAACCCACCATGTTTATTGAGTACGCACTGGATGTGATGAAACGTGCCAAAGCATCGGGTCTAAAAAACATCTGGGTCAGTAATGGCATGATGTCTAAAGATTCCAAAGATGCACTTAGGCATTATGTCGATGCGGCGAACATTGATTTAAAAGGACCAAGCCACGCATTTTATGCACAGCACTGTAAAGGCTTGCTCGACAGTGTGCTTACAACGATTCATGATTGGATTCGCTTTGGCATCCATGTAGAAATCACCACACTGGTGATCCCTGGCCTCAACGATAGCGATGACGATTTTCATGCCATGATTACCCTAATGACAAAATATGCCACAAAAGAGACGGTATGGCATTTGAGTCGTTTTTTTCCAGCCTACCAATACCAAGACATTTCTATAACACCGCTTGAACGCTTAGAAAGATTTCAAATGTTGGCACGTCAGGCCGGGTTTAAACATGTTTATTTAGGCAATGTATCATATGGTGAAAGGCTATAAAGGAGGTCATTATGACACATATTTCACTTATGCCCCACCCACCGTTGTTGGTCCCAAGCGTATCTCAAGAAGCACTGCGTTCAGTCAAGAAAACCAAAGACGCAATGGAAACGCTGGCTCAGCGCATTAAAAAGCGCGAACCTAGACTTATCATTCTCTCAACGCCGCATGCGCCTGCTGAGGCAGGGCGTTTAGCGGTATATCGCGGTGAACGTTTACAGGGTAATTTCAGACAATTCGGGTCAATGGAAACAGTCGAAGTGTTCAGTGACCAAGCCTTTCAGCGCATACTGATGCGCACGCTTTCGCTTTATGGCATCAATACTGTGAGTGTCGATGAACCACTTGACCATGGTGCACTGGTACCCCTTAAATATCTTTGTGATGCGGGCGTAGGCGCGCCTGTGATTGTGATTGGGCAATATTACGGGGATTATGCGCAGAATCACCGTGTTGGGCATATTCTTAGAAGCTTGCTTTATGCGGAGGAAACGGTTGGAGAACTCATCATCAGCGGGGATTTATCGCATGCCCTTAAAGAAAA
>PUMO01000157.1 GCA_003551405.1 Mollicutes bacterium
ACCAGAATATGTTGCGGCACACGGACCGTTCGTGCTCGATTATTGGGAAGATGACGTAGTGCTTCGTTTCAGCGAAAACGAAAACTTCCACGATCCTGATCGCCATGATTTCACCCACCGCGTTGTGCGTGTCATCGACGGTAACGACGTACGTTTCCAAGAATTCCTAGAAGGTAACTTGGACGCAGCAGCCGTGCCAGGTGAAAGTTATGAAGATTATGCCGAGCATGATCAAATCCATGAAATCCCTGGTGAAACAACATTCCGTTTAATGATTAACGGACTTCAAACACCAGAAGGTCAAGAAGAAGAGTTCCCTGGTAGTACATATGAACCTGAGCCAATCTTAGGTTATGATTCCTTTAAAGAGGCACTCTACTTTGGCCTTGACCGTGAATACTTAGCGCGTGATGTAATGATGACATCCACACCGAATATGTATCTCTTCAGCGAAGCATACGTGGTTGACCCTGCGGGTAGTGGTGAAGCATTCCGTAACACTGAACAAGGTGAAGCCGTTAGTGAAGGCATGTCCCCTGATACTTATGGATTCAACCTTGACTTAGCACGCGACCTTGCAGAAGACGCCATTGAAGAAGCGGTCGCAGATGGATTCTATGACGAAGGCGACACCATTGAAATGGACGTATTCTTCTTCTCAGGATCTGCAACGCAAGAACAAATGGGTGCTTACATTGCAGAACAAATCGAAGATGAGTTTGGACATGACGGCTATGACATTGATTTTGAAGTAAATGCAACGTCTCAGGATTTCCCTGCAATTTATGATGACTACATGCAAGTTGGTGAATTTGACCTTTCCATCGGTGGTATCAGTGGTTCAACACTTGATGCGGCTAGCTTCCTAGACGTATTCTCAAGTGACAACCGTGGTGGATTCACCCTTAACTATGGTATTGACACATCACAGCCTGACATTGAAGTCACCTACGAAATGGACGGCGAAGAAGTGACTGAACTTTGGTCATTTGACGGCATTTTCGAAGCCCTTGTTGGTGAAGTCGAAATGGAAGATGGCCAAGAAGTCATTGATTAACAATTAAATCACCATCAATATAACAAAAACCATCCAGACGCATTATCTGGATGGTTTTTTATTAACGTTAGACCTAAATCAATAACACTAAAATTATCTAAATTAATTATTCATAAGCTGTAAGTTAGATTAATTCATATATTTTCCCAAGATATGAATCACTTCATCAATTTTATCTTCAGTGGTTCCATCTTTAAAGGATTGTTGAACACACGTTTCAATATGGTTTTTCAAAATAGAAAGGTTCGCTTTTTTTAATAAAGATTCAACAGCGGTGACTTGCACTGCTATATCCACACAATAGCGTTCATCCTCTGTCATTTTTATCACAGCATCAAGTTGTCCCCTTGCGGTTTTCAACATATTTAGTGCTTGTTCATGTTTATCTTTCATGCTGCCACCTCCTGTGATTGATTAAGATTCGTTTTTCTTAGACGCAGGGAATTATATACAACATTAAGAGAACTTAAGGACATTGCAGCAGCACCAATCATTGGATGCAACAACCCCATCATCGCAAAAGGAATCGCTACGGCATTATAAAACCATGCCCAAAAATAGTTCTGCTTGATCTTTCTGAATATTGCGCGTGATAACATGATTGATGAAGTGACCGTTTCAAGATCACCACGTACAAGGGTAACATCCGCCGCTTCAATGGCAACGTCAGTCCCTGTACCAATTGCCATGCCGACATTGGCTTGTTTGAGTGCCGGAGCATCGTTGATGCCATCCCCAACCATGGCAACTAAACTATATTGTTGTTGCAATTTCTCAATTTCGTCTACTTTTCCTTCAGGCAGAACATTCGCAATGACATGGGACACACCCGCTTTTTTCGCAATCGCTTGCGCTGTTCTTTCATTGTCACCTGTAATCATTGCTGTTTTGATGCCCATTGATTCAATGGCTTCAATTGTCGCCTTAGCATTCTTTTTCAATTCGTCGGCGATCGCGATAATACCATGGAGCGTGTCATCTTCGCCAACAAGCACCACTGTTTTCGCCTCGTTTTCTAAACGTTCCATTTCCTCTTTAAGACTACTGTAGTCAATCCCATTCGCATCAAATAATGAACGGTTTCCAATATATAATGTTTTGCCGTCTAATGCGCCGGTAATGCCTTGACCAGTAACGGCTTCAAAGTCTTCAATTTTGCCAGGTTTGACATCCATTTTTTTTGCTTTTGAAAGGACTGCCTGGGCGAGCGGATGTTCACTTCCGGTTTCAAGTGTGGCAGCAATGCGCATGAGTGAGTGTTCATCACTGAGTGCTTGCAGATCAGTCACTTGCGGTTTTCCGTAAGTTAGTGTTCCGGTTTTGTCAAATGCGATGGCCTGAAT
The DNA here is from genome assembly GCA_003551405.1 of Mollicutes bacterium. Taxonomy (GTDB): domain Bacteria; phylum Bacillota_I; class Bacilli_A; order Izemoplasmatales; family Izemoplasmataceae; genus B1SED10-225. Next base: position 2,401 of record PUMO01000157.1, read on the forward strand.
ATCTTTTAGTGTTTGTACGGCTTCACCATTTCGAATCAAGATTCCATTGTCAGCACCTTTTCCACTGCCAACCATTAAGGCTGTGGGTGTGCCAAGACCCAGTGCACATGGACATGCAATAACCAACACAGCTGTTGCGGTAATAAAGGCAATTGTAAGTGGTGTTTGTTCAACGGGAATCCACGGTAAATAGGCTGACATGGTTTCTAAGACACTGAGATGGAAGTCCGAAAATACTAAGAACGAAGTAAAGGTAAGAACAGTCAAAATCATCACGACAGGAACAAAATATCCTGTAACGCGGTCCGCAAATGCTTGTATAGGCACTTTGGACCCCTGGCATTCTTCAACAAGCTTAATGACTTGTGAAAGGAAGGTATCGTCCCCGGTTTTGGTTACGCGCACTTTAAGGAGACCGTGTTTATTTAGTGTTGCGCCAATAACCTCATTATCTTTTTGACGCTTGACAGGCATCGATTCTCCTGTTGCAATCGATTCATCAACCATCGATTGTCCTTCAATAACCACGCCATCTGTTGGAATCTTTTCGCCCGGTCTAACGACCATGACATCCCCTTCAGTCAGTTCATTGACATGAACTTCAACTTCTTCGCCGTCAACTTCCACACGCGCGGTTTTTGCGCCAAGCTCGATTAGCTTCTTGATCGCTTGAGAGGCTTTGCCTTTTGCGCGTGATTCAAGAAACTTGCCAATCAAGTGAAAGGTCATAATGGCTGTTGCCATTTCTACAAATGTTGTGATAGGGAAAAAGAGCCCCATCAAACCAATAAAATATGGCGGCAAGGACCCCATGGAGACCAACACATCCATATTGGGGCTTTTCGCGCGCAGTGACTTAAAACTTGCAATATGAACGTGTTTACCAAACACGAAAATAACGGGTATGGCCATCACAGCTACAATTGGTGTGTAAAATGGAATCGTAACAACAAACATGTGAATAACCATCAAAGCCATCATAAGTCCTGCAATCAATGCACTTTTCACCATGCGTGCTTTAGCGATGCGCATCTTTTTAATATCAGGATCGTCACCATCATCTTGTTCTTCTTCAATAAGAAGCTTATAACCAGAATCAGCCACAGCTTTTCTTATGGCGCTAAAGTGGATGGCTTCACTGTCATAGGAAAAGGTAACTTTGTCCGTTGCAACATTCACGTTGACCTCTTTTACCCCATCAAGTTCATTCATCGCATTAGTGACACGCTGTGCGCACGTTGCACAAGTCATACCCTCTACAGGCAATGTCATTTTCTTGAAGCTTTTATCGATAATTCTTGGCTCATAACCAGATTCTTGAATGGTTTTTAATACTTCATCTTGAGAAATGTTGGTCTCATCAAAAATCACTTTGCCTGTATCATTCGCTATATTAATGTTAACCGTTTCAACACCTTTTTTGGCATTTAACGCAGTATCTATGGTATTGACACATGATGCACAGGACATGCCGTCAATCTTTACTTCAAGTGTTTTCATATCATTACCTCCTAACACCACCCCCCCTATGTGGGGGGGGTAACTACAATGTATCACACCACTTACATAATGTCAATGAGGTCCCGCCATTAATGCTTATTCTTGTATTGTTCATATTATTGACTCAAAAATTAAAAACACCAAAATCGTCTCATGAACAAGACAATATTTTGGTGTTTTTTATAACATTTAACGCGTTATACCTATTGTTGTCTGTTTTTGTTAATACATCATGGAATGATGAATTTGCACTGCTTGATCAGTATTGATTTTTTAGTATTGGAATCTGTACCGACAAAGTCGTTCCCTCATTTAATTTTGACACAACATTGACACTTCCACCATGTTTGTGTGTAACATTTTTACAATGGATAGTCCAAGGTCACTTCCCCCTTTGTCGCGCGATTGTGCAGCCTCCACTCGGTGAAACCGTTTGAATATTTTGTCAAGTTCATGCGTCGGAATACCAATGCCAATATCTTCGACGACAAAGTGATAGTGTGTGTCCTCCACATAACCGATAACACGAATAAATCCTTCATCCGTTTAATGAACCGCATTCGTGATTAAATTAATTAAGACTTGTCTAAATTGTTCTTTGTCCAATTCGACAATTGAAGGTTCAATATTTTCTTCAAGTTTGAGCACTTTTTTTGAATTTTGGGCTTTAAAACTGTGATGATTTCATCATATAAACCCTTAATATTTACGGCTTCCAATGTTAAATGATAATCCAATCGATCCATTTTTGAAATGGTAAGCAAATCCGCAATCATGGTTTCAAGGCGTTTGGTTTCTTTTTCTATCATATGGGGTAACCGCTTAATTTCCACTAAATTGGTCATTGATTCACGGTTGATAATTTCTGAAAAC
>PUMO01000045.1 GCA_003551405.1 Mollicutes bacterium
CCCCCAGCAGCCACCCCCAGCAGCACCCCCGGCAAGTGGCAGCACAACCTGACCAAGGAGAACAAAGAGGCAGCCTCTGCGTTCAGCCCCAGCTACGACCCCATCACGCTGGACAAGGAGATTGTCGTGGCCACTGCCGTCACCGCGGCCCTGCTCACCAAGTGCCCGGGCGCCGCCACGCCGGCAGCTGTGCCCTCCGACAGATGCAGCAGCACCACCAGCTTCATGGGCCTCCAGGGCCCAAGGGCCCGCGGGCCCGCCGCGGACCTCGCCGCCCAGGTGCATGTGGACGTCCTCACCCCTCTGCGGCACAGGCTGTACGGCACGGGCCTGCATGTGCTCAGCAGCAGCAGCAGCACCAAGGGCAGGAGTGGCCCTGGGCCCATCCCCTGCAAGCTGTTCACCCCATACACCCTGGGACCGGGCAAGACAGGTACCCGCATGCACTTAGAACACCCTGCCGCCCCTGCTCCACCGCTCATGCTCCACACCCCGAGTCCTCTACCCATCACTACTGCTCTAGCAGCACAACAACCCAATGCCCCAGCAACCCCCTGCCCCACAACTCCCATGCCTGCAGACAAGACCGCGCTGACCGCCACAGTGCGCAGCGAGTTCAACAAGTTCGGCACCCTCGCTGGCCAGGAGGGCAACATGATCCCTCCAGACGGCATCAGGGCCAAATGGGGTGGGTGCTGCCCCACGGGACAAACAGCGCCTGCGACCCTGGCTGAATTTCACGCCCACGCACACCCATGCCGCCCCGCCGCAACCGACAGCCTGCCCACAAACCCGCTCTCACAACCAGCACTGCCCCTCCTACGCACAGACAAGGTGGGGGGCGAGGAGCACGTGCACCTCTCCGCCACGTTTGTGAGCACCGCCCCCACCCTCCTGCGCACGAGCGCCCTCATCACGCACCGCCACGGGCCCACCCACATGGCGGGGCAGCGCCTCATCAAGAACAAGCACGTCAACGTGGGCCCCACGCCCCTGGTCATCCGGCCCACGGCATCAGCCCGCCAACCGGAAAACGAGGTCCTGCTCACTGCAGAGCTCCCGCCCCAGTCGGGCAACACCTCTGCACTCTTCCCGCATGAGCAGGTACCCAACCTGATAAGTGCCCCAGCCTCCCACGCACCATGCCTGACTGACACTCAGCCAGCTCAGCCTAACCTGGCCCATCCTAGCCCTAAACACCACGCCCATCACCCACAACTTGCCCCGAACAACACACCCCAACCTGTGCAGGTGTCGCGCACCATTACTGACGCTATTATAGGCCTGGCAAAGGTGACAGCCGAGAGCATGCTTTTTGACAAGTCCGCCTGCAAGGGTATCCCCTCAGACAACGACATTGCCTCCGCTTCATACATGACTGGGACGCAAGCGCTGCTCCAAGCCAAGGCCATGGACCTGACAGACGAGGAGGTGCACGCGCAGCTGAAGCCTGCCCGGGATGCCCTCATATACGAGGTGCACATGCGCCGAGCCCTGCGCATGCCCATCCCCATCCTGCTGCAGCACAAGGGTATCCACCCCAGCAATCCCAGGCACATGATGTCCCCCATCCTGAGCATGCAGACGCACGACCCAGGTGTCGCATCCCTGCTGCTGAAGATTGGAACCATCGCCCTGACAGGTGGGCATATAGCCTGCTCTCCCATGAGACGGGTCAGCCTGATGCACACCAGCTGCGCATGCCACCCTTGGTCTCCAGCCCAAACCAGCTACCAACCTGCCCCACATAGCTCCATCTTGCACTCTGTCCGAAAATGGATCGACGGCACAACCACAACAACCTCTGCCCCTGCCACACACACTACAGACCCGCGGGGCGCCGTCACCCGTCTAACATTCTCCACGCCCCCGTCCGCTGCGGCAAAGACATTTGGCCCCGTCATGCTCACGATTGAGCCCAACAACCTGCCGGTCACTGCCCCCCTCATATCCGACATCTTCTCTGCCCTGGGCAAGGCGTGGTCTGAGTCCAAGCCCGTCCAGGCCGCCCTTGAGCTGAGCACCAACCCTCCCACGCTGAACAACATCAACATTGCGGACCTGCGCTCTGGCACGGCCGTGCTCCTTGATGCGGCCGCAATCACCTCAGGTAGGGACTCTACCGCTCCTGGCCCAGTTCAGGGTCTGGCACAAGGACTAAATCCTGCGCCATCCACAACTCCCTCGAAATCGCCTACCCTGCAACCATCTACCCAGCAACTGACTGCACAACAAGCACCCGCCCAGCAATTTGACACTCTGCGCCTCCCCCTCTGCCTTGTAACAAGCGAGCCGCTCTACAGCGCCACCAAGCCAGACAACACACTCCTCAGTGCAAGCCAGGGCCCGGTCCCAGAAGGCAAGCTCTATGCCTACTTTGGGGACGCCCACAGCCTCGCGTCCATACTCCAGGCGGGCCTGTTTGAGACTGTCAACGTCCGCAGCTCCTCCTCCGGCCACGTGTGCACCGTGAGTGTTGGCCTCCCAGCAGCATCGGCAGCACCCATGGGCAGCTTCAGCCGCTACCTTGGCGGCGCAGCGCCCCTGGACAGCACAGCCAGCGGCAGCCTGTCACTGCCAGCGAAGGAGTGCCTGACGCAGCAAGTGGTGCTGGCAGCCAAAGCCTTCAGCCTCACAAGCACCGGCCCATGCTACGACCGGGTCATGGCAGCCACCAAGGTCGCCCTCAAGGCCCGGGGCGTGCAGCGCACCATGCCTGACGCCTTCCGCGACGAGCGGTCGCGGGTGGTTCTGCAGCTGCTCCAGCATGAGGCCCCCCCCAACCAGCAGCTGCCCACCAAGGCTGCTGCAGCGGCAGCGGCAGATGCAGCGCAGGATGAGTATGCAGCCACCGTTGCCTCCATGCAAAGGCTGGCAGCCGCAGCTGACGGAGCCGCAACAGCAGAGGCAGAGGAGGCAGCAGCAAACGAGGCCGCTGAGCTAGAGGCGCAGATGCAGCAGCTCCACTCTCTCTTCTCGGTGAGGAACACACCCAACCATGAAACGCATACCCAACAGCACCCTCTATGCACACTACCCCCCCAAGTCCAAAAACACATCCAGCCCGTGAAGGTAGATCCACACTACCCATCCAAAAGGCAACACAACTTGAATCCAACCTCCTCTCTCCCCCTCATGAGCAGGCTGAAACAGCACAGCAGCAGGGCAGCTCCAGCGCGTCCAAGCGGCAGCGCAAAGGCTCCTAAAGGTGAAGCCTGTAGTTCTCGGGGCCGCTTGACCCACCTGTTCGCCCCCCACCTGCGCGCTTGCAGCCTTCACTCATCGCCACAAGCATACCCCCATGCGACATCACCCCACACTACCACCGCGACACACTCCCCACGCAGGCCACCTTGCCCCCTTGCTCCCTTCTTTCTCTTAGCCCATTTCGGTATGGCAGCCCCTCTGACAGACCTCTTCACCATGCTCTACCCTGTTTCGATTCCTTGTGTGCGAGGCCGGTGCACTGGACCTCAGACTGATACGATTGCAAGACTTTTTCTGTGGCCCTGCTGGACCTGCCTCCTAATACATGCTATCCTGGCTCCTTTTAGTTGGAGCTGCCCAGACCCCTCATCACTCATACTTTCCACGCTGCCAAGCGCCTCATCCACATTCCTACAGACTCAGACTGATACGATTGCAAGACTTTCTCTGTGGCCTTGCTGGACCTGCCTCCTGATACATGCTATCCAGGCTCCTTTTAGTTGGAGCTGCCCAGACCCCTCATCATTCATACTTTACACGCTGCCAAGCGCAGCCTCATCCACATTCCTGCACGCTCTGCCCAGCCTCCTGATCCCAGTACACAGTATGTGCCCCACTCAAGGAGCTCATAGTTTGGATCTGATTCTCTTCAACTGCTGCACTTTGTATGTGCATGTGTGCCTTGATGGTTGCATGCCCCGCTATGACGCCCCTTCCTCCTTTTTTAACCTTGCCACGCGTTGCGCTCCCCTGTGCTGTAACTTTGTTACCTGTAAGATCTTGATTCCTGCTCTCCTATGGCCTCACTGCCCTGCTTCAGCCACGCACAACCCTGCCATGCGGGTTACGGCACGCCCAAACGCCCTACCCACCCCGAAGGCGACCGCCCACAAACCAAAGCAGCACCAAAGAACTCTCCTAGGCAAGCCCTGCAGGGAACCCTCAGCAAACAAAGCGGCCCCTCAACGCCGAAAACCCCACGCCATAATTTTTGCTGGTGGTGGCACTGGTAAAAATTCTGGCAGTGTGGGTTGTGGCCCGGGCCCACACAGCAGGCCACCATGCATTTGCCCTAGTGGAAGTACAGCCACGGCTGCAAGCCAACCAGCTCTCCCAGCCACGCAGCCGCAGCGCAGCGAGTGGGAGCGCCCACGCGCGGACCATGCGCGCCCGCACGCCACAGCGCCTCCAGGAGCGCTGCCGCCCAAGCAGCCCACACCGCCTCAGAGCCCAGGCATCTCAACCCAAGCCAAAGCAGCCACCCAATGTGGCCCATGCATGCAGGTGGGTGCGAGCTCCAGGCCATATTTTGACGGGACGCAAGCCCCCGATAGGCACGACTGCCAGGTCCATGCCATGAACAACCTTCTGGGCTGCCACGCCCTCACCAGAGAAGCTCTGCAAGAGTTCTGTGTCTCGAAAAGAGTTTGTGCCGCCCCAGGGGACACCGAAATGTGGGACGCATCTCACAGTCCCACAGCCGGCTTTAGCGACGACCTCCTTGACGCTTGGCTCAAGGAGGACCAGCACTACGAACTCCTTAAAGTGGA
>PUMO01000130.1 GCA_003551405.1 Mollicutes bacterium
GGCGGGCCGCTTTGGCCGAGTTTGGACGGCGAATATTGCACCATAATCACACGGGACAATCAACGCTATACAGGCACAATTCTTTCGACTTCGCCCGCTGTGCATGTCTATAAGGACGCCAAAAATAAAGAACGCAGCCCCGAAACCATGGAAGTGCGCATTGATGAAAAAGTGAAAAACAAAGCCGACGTTAAAGCGCTCGGCATCGATCACGGGGACTATATTGTTTTTGACCCAAAAACAACGGTGACACCCAGTGGGTATATCAAATCACGGTTTTTGGACGATAAGATCAATGTCGCAAGTGTGTTTGGGCTTATTGATGCCATGAAACGTGATGGGGTGCAGCCAAACCATACAGTGAAAATTATTATCTCCACTTATGAAGAGGTGGGCCATGGTGCGGCGCATATACCAAAAATGGATGAGTTCATCGCCGTTGACATGGGCTGCATTGGGGATGATTTAGCCTGCACGGAACATGATGTGAGCATTTGTGCGAAAGATTCAAGTGGGCCTTATGATTATGATTTAACCTCTCGGTTTAAAACCATGGCCAAAACAAACAACATCAATCACGCTGTGGACATCTATCCATTTTATGGATCGGATGTTTCAGCGGCGCGCCGCGGCGGCAATGACTTTAAAGGGGCTTTGATCGGACCGGGCGTCCATGCATCCCACGGCATGGAACGCACGCATTATGATGCGGTTAAAAGCACAATCGAACTGTTGTATCAATACCTGAGAACATAAAATGACGCCCTTCACAGTTTTTGTGAAGGGCGTTTATTATTTAAAATGCTTACTCCACGTGCCGTTTTTAAAGATTGGGATTTCCTTACCATCTTCTAGCACTCCAGTAACCTCAAGGTCATCACTGCCAACCATCAAATCAATGTGCAGCGGTGCGTGATTAATCTTGTGGTTTTCATACACTTCAGAAAGATTTTTAGCGCCTTCTTTTTTCACATTGATAGGATAAGCGTTGCCAAGTGCAATGTGACTGGTCGCATTTTCATCAATCAAATTGTGCATATAGACTTTATTAAGCTGACTGATTGGGTTTTCTTTTGGCACAAGCGCAACTTCTCCGAGGAATGAAGCGTTTTTGTGCATGCTGAGCAGTTTGTTGACTTGGTCCTTTTGTTCGCCTTCGACGTGGATCACTTCGCCGTATTTGAATGTAAGGCTAAAAGGGTTCAAAACCGCACCCTTTAGCGATAAGGGTCTTGTCAAAGTCACCGTGCCGTTCACGCCGGTTTTGATGGGCGCGGTGAATATTTCTTCTGTTGGCATATTTGATACAAATACATCATCACCGCGCTTTTGTGCGGCGGCCATCCAAATGTGCGCCTCAGGCAGTTCCACAGTTAGGTCCATGGTTTTGGATTTATATTTAAGCCGTTTGAAACGATAATCATTTAACGTTTGACGGCGCTTTTCAAGCGTATTCAAATGATTTGTCCACGCTTCGAGTGGTTTTTCTGTATCAAGACGGAGCATGGTGATAAAATCCTCATGCATTTGCATGAGCGCATCCGATGACGATTTATCAGGATAAATGGCCTTGGCCCACTGCGTGGATGGATAGGGCGCATTGGTCCATTTGTGTTTACTGACGACTTCTTCTTGGTATGATTTTAAATGTTTATTCATCGTTTGTTGGGCCGTTTGAACCCGTTTGTTGTCCAAGTTTTTTGAAAATCCGGGCATGCTTGAAGAAATCGTTAGGAATGCGGCCCCGCGGTTTAATACATTTCGGTAGCGATCAGCAATATAGCTGGGGAAATCTTCAAGGACGCGGTCACTCGCAAATTTATATGTTAAGCGCGAGACCACTGGGTCTTGCCAGTTAATATGGACCATGCCACTTTTAAAGGTTTTATAGGCTTCTTGCACGATGGCGCGCACAAAATCCTGAGCACTAATGGGCGCATTGATCAACAAGTCTTGGTTTTCTTTTAAATTCACACCCCGAAGGAGCAACAACCGGGCATAAAAAATCAATTGTTTTTCATTCATTGGTTTGTCCTTTCTTGTTCAGCGGATTTTTGAAAAATGGTTTGACCATGAAATTCATGAACCCTTTAGGAAACCCTGAGAGACCACCGGTCACAATTTTAGGCATGAGTTTGAAGGATTCACGGTATGCATCCAAGCGAATTTTATGCGTGGAATTGAGCTTGTTTTCCTTAAAAAGATATTTTCTTGTCACAATTCCGATGCGGCATGTCAACATACCGTTGGAGATGCCTTGAAAAACGGAATTGGTCATGCCGCGGACGACTGGAATATCACGAATGGTTTCACTGAAACGCGAGGGCATGGCTTCAGAAATATCGACACCTTCAAGGTTTTCCGCAATCATCGCGGTAATCGCAACATTCACACTCAGTTTTCCAAGGTGTGTAAAACTGGGCCTAAACCCACACGCTTTTGTAATGGCGCGAATCATGCGAATATTGTTAATGATGACCGCAAACATGTCAAGGTTCCCGTTTTGACTGATGGCGGTCGTTAAAAGCACGGTTTGGGAGTGTTTAATGATGGTTTGGTCTATTTCTTCTTTAATTGAGCCGTTAAAGGTAGTCCTAATGGCCCGTTTTGTTGCCTCAGTGTCACCCTTGGCCGCATCGATGGCATCGGCTTCTTCTTCAGTGATGATGGGTAAACGCCGAATGGTGCGGGCCGCACGTTTATATGTACGCGCATGGTTGCCATCTTCAAGGGCGTCAATTGAAAAAGTGGGCGCCATGAGGATGACGCGCAGTGGATTGATCACCAAGACATAGACCAGCACTAAAGCGAGCACATAAAAAGCCCACGCCAGTAATCGGTGTACACTTTCAAGTTCACTGCCCACTCTTAATACACTGGACGCTAAAACGAGTAAAAGGAGGACAAACAATCCTCCGATCACTGAAATCCAAAACGTTTTTTTCACCATGATATCCTTCCTCTCACATATCATTCTATCACACTGTCACAGTTCAAGGTAGGATGGATATTGTTTGCAAAAAAAAGAAAATTCCTTTGAGGAACTTTCTTTTTAGTGACGGGTTATGGTCTCTTGATGCGCAATGTGTCCATTTTCCAAATAAACAATGCGGTCCGCGATATCTTGCGCATCATCATAATCATGGGTCACAAAGATCGCGGTCATGTTGGTCACTTTCATGATGGCGCGCAAGTCATGACGTATTTGCATTTTAAGGTCTGCATCGAGGTTGCTGAAGGGTTCATCAAGCAGTAAGATGTCTGGGCTCGGTGCGAGCGCGCGTGCAAGAGCAATGCGTTGCTGTTGCCCACCGGAAAGTTCATGGGGATAAGCGTGTTTACGTGGTTGCATACTGATGAGTTCAAGCATCTCATCAATGCGCTTTTGTTTGGTCGATTTGTTTTTGCCTTTGAGACCAAAGGCTATATTTTGCGCCACGTCCATATGGGGGAAAAGGGCATAATCCTGAAACACCATGCCAACGTTGCGTTTTTCACACTCTATGAATGTACGGGCATTGCACAATTCTTCTTGGTTGATTTCAATGCGTCCTTTTTTGGGCGTTTCGAGACCACTGATAAGACGCAGCAACGTACTTTTGCCTGAGCCACTGCTTCCTAAAATGGCCACTATCTCGCCTTCTTCCATACTGAATGAAACATTTTGCAAGACCGGACTGAATTTGGTGTATCCAAAATCAAGATTTTCAATTTGGACGAACATTGGCAGACACTCCTTTTTTACGGCTGTGCGTAAGCAGATAAATCAACATACTGGAAATAATAACCATGATCAATGACGGAACCGCTATTTCCTGAAGCATCTCTTCACGGGCGTAACGATACACTTGCGAGGCAAGCGTATCATAATTGGTAGGTCTTAAGATCAACGTTAAAGGCAGTTCCTTAAAGACATCGATAAATACAATGATCATTGCACTCACCAGCCCTTGTTTAATAAGCGGCAAATCAACGGTCCATAAGGTCTTCCATTTGGATGCGTTGAGTGAGTAGGCCGCTTCAGTATACGTGGTTCCAATTTTGTCATAGGCGGATTCAATCGAGTTATAACCGATGGCCATAAAACGAAGCACAAACGCAAACGTCAACATAATCAATGAACTTGAGAGAATCAAACGCGGCGCATTGGCATCAAAGAGCTGATATAAAGGATAAAGCGTGTGATCAATGTCTATGAAAAACACCATGACCGCAATCGCAATGACCGCACCGGGAATGGCATAGCCAAGGTTGGTGATTTTGAGCAGGCCATGTTTGAGCTGACTTTGGTGCGTACGGTTGTAATTGGCCAGCATCAAGGCGATGAATACGGTTAAAAGGGTTGCGGTAATCGCAAGCGACAAGGAATTGATGACCAAATATACGAGCTCAAGATTGAGCGTTGTCTGGTAAGTCATCGTTGCGTAGTAGATCAACTGCAAAACAGGGATGAAAAATCCAAGCGCCATAAGGCTCCATAACAGCCCGGGCAGAATGAAACGCTTCGCACCTGTGAGTGGTTTACGTTCCAAAGGTTTGGTCTTAACATTTGAAGCGTAACGGCGTTTTCCGCGGATGATGCGCTCAATGAATATGACAACAAAGACAAGCAACATTAAAACGCCGCTGAGGCGTATCGCTGCGACAGTATCACCGAGGCGGAACCACGCATCAAAGATCGCAAAGGAAAAGACCCGTACATTGAAGTATGCGACCACGCCATAATCATTGAGCGTTTCTAAAA
>PUMO01000046.1 GCA_003551405.1 Mollicutes bacterium
CTTGGGTACGCCGCAATGGCCGCAGCACTTTTTTTCTTTATACTCACTAAAAATGATAGCGCACCCAAGTACCGACCATCCAACGTATTGAGCGTTGTGGTCATGGTATCTGCTGCAATACTTCTTTTCATGCAGCAACAAAGCTGGCAAGATGCGTTTACTTTGAATGCTGCAAGGGACGGATACGAATCATCAGAACAACTATTTACCAATGGATTTCGATATCTGAACTGGTTGATTGACGTTCCGATGCTTCTGATTCAAATTCTCTTTGTTGCTGGGATTGCTGGCCTTGCGTTCCGTAAATATTTCATTCAATTTGCATCCAGTGGTGTTCTCATGATTATTACAGGGTATATTGGTCAGTTTTTTGAACCGGGCAGAGACAGTGAAAACATCGTAGCATGGATCGTTTGGGGACTTATTTCTACCGCATTCTACGTGATTGTTCTTGTATTGATCACCCGTGTGATCAAAGAGGGTAAAGAAAACATGAAAAATTCGAGTGGCCGTGCACTCTTTGCGTTTATTTTACCGTTATTTTATGTTGCGTGGACCATTTACCCGGTCGCTTACATCATGCCGGTTTTAGCGACGGTTGATGTTGAATTGCTTGGACTCGGTCTTGTGCTTCAACAAGTCATCTACACGATAGCCGATATTTCTTCTAAGATCATCTATGGTGTCATCCTCACCGTTGTTGCGACGCGTCGCTCCAAAGAGGAAGGTTTCAAGCAGGCATAGCATGTAACATTCATGCATATCCACTTTTTTCTACTCATACAAAACAAATGGCCAATCCTTATCGTAAGGGATCGGCCATTTATTTTAAGAACACATGATAATCCACTAGTTAAAGAATAATTGATTGCTCTCAACCAGCTTCTCATTATGCATATGAAGTGAGTGTTATCCCATCATTTGATACACTGCAATTACATATGATTTAGGAGGATTTTATGACTTACGGTTTCAATGTTCACTACTCATATACACATTTGAATCAAGCTTTTTACAGTGAATCCGCACCACTCACTTTTGATAATCCGTCATATCATTACTTTAATCATACCCTTGCACGCGCACTTGGGTTAGATGAAACCCTTGCGACTCAAAAGGGGCTCGACTTTTTGTTAGACACCAGGGGCCATGGTTTAAACATGCCCATAGCAATGGCTTATAGCGGCCACCAATATGGGAACTATACGGTTTTGGGTGACGGGCGGGCGCATTTATTGTTTGAACACAGGCACAACAATGACCTATTTGACATTCAACTAAAAGGAAGTGGTCCGACGAAATATTCAAGAGGGTTTGACGGACGTTTAACCCTTCGCAGTGCATTACTAGAGTATATTATCAGTGAAGCATTGTATCATCTCAATGTTCCCACATCCAGAAGCCTGGCGGTAATAAAAACCCATGATCACGTCAAAAGAATGACGCGTGAAGACGGTGCTTTACTCATCAGGGTTGCTAAGAGTCATATAAGATTTGGGACCTTTGAATATGCGTCCAATCATCCTGATAAACGGTTATTAAAAGAACTGATCGATTATGCGATTGAACGCCATGACAAGGATTTAGTCCATGCAAATAACCGGTATATGACATGGTTTAAACGAGTGATAAAACGGCAAGCGGCGCTGATTGCCAAATGGCAAAGCATTGGCTTTGTCCATGGCGTTATGAATACGGACAATGCGCTCATCAGTGGTGAAACCATTGATTATGGACCGTGTGCGTTTATTGATAGCTATGATTTAACGTCAGTCTACAGTTCCATTGATGCCATGGGGCGTTACGCGTACGGCCAACAACCCTACATTGGGTCATGGAATCTCGCAACGCTTGGTAAAGGGTTGCTTCCTTTGTTCAATAAAGATAAGGATAAACCCATTGAGCGTATTCAAGCCGCTCTAAGCGAATTTGGCCCAATCTTTGAAACACATTACTACACATTAATGGCTCAAAAAATTGGCATTGGCCAATTTAAAAAGAGCGATATCCCGCTTATTGATGCATTGCTGGATATCATGGCACGTTTCAAAGAAGACTATACCAACACATTTATCAATTTGACCACACAACATTATCCAAAAACACCGTTTTATCAATCTGATGATTTTAAAGCATGGCATAAAAGATGGATGGACAGATTATCATGTGAACAGGCGCCCTTTGAAAGAATGCAAAAACATAATCCGTTTATAATCCCTAGAAACCATATTCTAAAAAATGCATTGGACCACGCCGCATATCAAGATAATTATGATGCATTTAATGCCTTGTTAAAGCATATTCGAAATCCTTTTAATCCTTCAATCCCTTCAAGCCTTCAAAGACCCCCTTCCAATGATGAAATTGTCACAACGTATTGTGGAACATAAGCACCGTTAAACTTTAAAAACACACATTGGACTTCTTGAATGTAGGTTAATAAAATAAGTATTTGTTTCAAATCACACCATGGTAACCTTCGTTTTTATCGCTTATTAAAAACTAAAAGCGCCCCTATTCAGGCGCTTTTTTAATTCTAAGGGTATCTGGAGTTGAATGGGTACATGTGCACATAAAGCATCATGATGAAAAGGTTCCTATGCGGCCCCATTATGGAAAACTTTTCACCTAAAGAATGGATTACTTGCGCTTTTCAATCATCTACTATTTTTATCCATGGTTCACCAGTGCTTTGGTCTTCATATTGATAACATTCATCAGGTCTTACATCATTGGCACCGGAATGTTTGACATCATATCTTATGTGCTCGTAGTATGCATAACTTAAAAACGGCTTATCATCGTCAAAATCTTTTGGACGGTAAGTATTGTTTTCATGCCATTCATCCCTAATCATTAGATAGGCTTGATATGATCTAAAATAATTTGATGCACAAGGCGCTGGTAAAATTCCTGTGTCGTCGTTGCGTTGATCATAATTTCTTATTTTGAATAATACAAGCGCACCTTCATATTCGTACTTGAACTTAGTGCCTTTAACCAAGTCATTATAGTCATTTTTAATTTCTTCATAATATGGGTGATAATGCGTTTCATATGAACCATTGAAATCATTTGTAAGTTCAATCGTTAAATCAAATATGATTGTGCTTCCAAAAACTGACTTACGGTCCAATTCAGTATCCTTTAGAAGCTTATCATTAAAGAACACTTTCAACGCATACTCATTATCATATTGACTGCCATCAAATGAAACAAAAGCATCATCAAATCCCTGATACCACATCAAGTCAGTTGATACCATTTGATGTGGATTGTCACCATCAACATTTTCAGGTTTGGCATCTACATATTCAGAAAAATCGACCGCACCGGTACTAACTCTATGTACAATCACAACAAGCTTTAAATCGTCATAGATGGCGTTTTCACTTGAAACTTCCGCAGTAAAAACATCAGAAAGCTCATGGGTTTTCCTTTCTGTGTAATTACACCTTGAGGCACCAATGTTGCTTCACCAAAAACTTTTGGGGTACTACTTTCAAGCGTTCCCCCTTGTCCTACATCAATATTTACTGTTTGATTGGTCTCTACGTTGTCCCACAATGCAAAAGCTAGGGCAATAAAAACAAAACAAGCAAAACCACGAAAAGCTTTTGAATCATAATCCTCATCTCCCAATGAATAATGACAAAACAACATGCTCTTTTAAAACCATCACCTTATTGGTTGAAGGACGTATAAATAAAACAAAAAAAGCCAACTGCTAAAAGGCAGCTGGCTGTCTCGGTGAGACCCATAGCTTTTTGTCTCTGGAACACTCCAGGTTTGGCTTGTTTCAGGGCTTTGTTTAATGATTCATTTATATAGTTTAATATTACACTGCTTTTGATGGAAATATAACTTATTAACGAAAACATCTTTGTACAATGAAATGACCCTTAACGGAGAATAAATGTCATGTAATTGTATGTGACTGATATTTCTCTACATGAAGGATAAAAAAGCCTAATTCTTCTTTTATTAAGAATCAGGCCTTTAATATAATCGATGCTTTTCTTGGTTTGGTGGTATAAGAAACGTTTAAACCGTTGCTTATTTTTAGAAACAATGACTATCATGTTTAAACGATTTCGCGTAGTGTATGGTTCATGAAAGAATACATAGTCTTGTATGATGACAGATTTGATTTAGCGACTTGTGTACCCTGCATCAACATTGAGCGATGTGCCCGTAACATATGAAGCATAATCGCTTGCAAGCCAAAGGCTCGCCTGTGCGACTTCTTCAGGCTGACCAAATCGACCAAATAAGGACAGTTGCGGTGCAAATTCCTCTTCTTTTAATCCCATTTCATCAAGGGCACCGCGTAACATGGGTGAGTCAATCGCCCCGGGGGCCACCGTGTTTACGCGAATATTCTTTTCACCGTATTCAAGCGCTGCAACTTTGGTCATGCCTTCAACACCATGTTTCGCGCCGACGTACGCAACATTGTTCGGTTGTGGTCTAAAGCCACTGACCGATGAAATATTGATGATTGAACCGCCCTCATCTTGTTTTAAGAATTGTTTCAGTTCGTACTTCATACATAACGCCACGCCTTTTAAATCGATTGAAATCAGTTTGTCAAAATAATGTTCATCAAACTCAGCAACCGGTGCATTATCAGGTGTAATGGCCGCATTATTAACGGCTGCGTCCAAACGTCCATACGTTTCAACAGCTGTTTGTACCAAAGCCTTTACAGACGCAGCATCAGAAACGTC